>JBCCRX010000334.1:0-7524 GCA_039201015.1 Bacteroidota bacterium
GAAATTTCTGGGATTGATGCGCAGAAATTTCTGCGATTGAGGCAGATAAAAAATGTCCCTCTAGATTTGGCCAATTTGCTTGCTGTTATACTCCTCTCACGTGACCATGAGGTGTAATTATTCATGTAAGGATTAAGAGGGTGTATTGGGCTGAGGCAGACAAGTTCTCAAAGTGTCGCAACCTAGATTTACTAAATTCTAAAAATTTAGCAAATCACCACACTTGATTTGACAAATCTTGAGGATTTAGTAAATCTATCCCGAGCGGTATTTTGAGGTGTGTAAGGATTAAGACTATTCAACGGCTAAAATCATTTTTTTAAAAGCCTCCTCGTGTTTCACACCAGTTACATCTCTTTCCCACGCCGCCAGAAACTGATACTGAGCTTGACCATTTTTCGGTGCAATCGTCATTAGATGCGTTTCTTTATTTTTAGGAAAAGCATAGTCCTGATCCTTATTGACCAAGACTGCCATGCCTAAATCTTCGTGATGAAAAGATTGTTTACCCCAAGTGTATAAAAATGCTTTATTGTCAGATTCCCCAATGGTGGCAAAGGGTAGATGTTTGACGACGCCCGTTGTGAAAACTGCGCCATCGGGTAATTCTCCTTTAGTTACAGATAGGGAAACCGTAGCGGCAGGCGAACCTGCTTCTAAACACCATTCTTCTACTACATCTACTTTTATTCCCTTGATGTTCAAACCTTTAAAAGTACTGATAATACAAGCTAGGTCATTTTCATCTTTGCTCACTTCCACTTGATGCGCTTCAAAATCAGAGAAAGTAATGATTTCACCATCCAAGTAAATCGCAGGACTTCCAATGCCAAGTGAATTGCCCACTTTCAAGATATCAGAACCCCAATCCATAATGTCGTGATAATCCCAACCAACGGTATCCATCACTAAGTTTGGGGTTGTTTTACCATAGATATCGAAACGATGACGGCTGTCCATGTAGAAGCGATAAGCAATTTTATCATTTTCTAGAACTGGTCCTTCAAACATGACCCATTTGTTTTGTGGGCCAAGATTTTTAGGAACGCTTACTTTTTTGCGAGGCGTGTATGGATGCGTAATCTTTGCTTTGCTATTGTCATCGTATGCCTTGTCTTGAATCTGTAGTATTGCTTGTACTTGATCCGTAGGTGCTTCTTTATATAGTTCTAATCGACGCAAGAGTGCTTCGACATAATAATAGTCCGCATAGCAAATTGGAACATTGATTTCAGAATTGCCAGGCAAATGCCCTGTGGATTGAGATAGAAAGAAAGGAACTGCCTTGGTTTGGTATTTAGGCTGGTGTAGGCTAGACAGTACTTTGTCCACCCAGTTGAGGTATTTTTCTTTGTTATCAGTGTCATATTGCATCAGTTCTAGTAAAGCAGAAGTGGCAATAGTGGCTGCTGAAACATCTTTGGGTTCGTTCGGTATTTTTGGTGCATTAAAATCCCAATAAGGAATTAAATCTTCTGGCATGTTTTCATGCGTAAAGAAAAAGTTGGCAATGGCTTTTGCTTTTTCTAAAAAGCGTTCATCTCTTGTTTTCCCATAGGTCAAAGTGAAACCGTATAAGCCCCAAGCCTGACCTCTTGCCCAGGCGGACTCATCGCTGTAGCCTTGATGTGTATGGCGATGCCTAACTTTACCCGTTCGAGGATCGTAATCAATGACATGATAAGAGCTGTGATCGTCTCGAAAGTGGTTTTCTAAGGTAGTGAGTGCATGTTGATGCGCAATTTTGTGGTAAGTCGAATCACCTGTAAACGCTGTGGCTTCGAAGAGCATTTCCAAGTTCATCATATTATCAATGATGACGGGATACGCCCATTTCTCTCGATTGAAATCCCAAGAACGAATAGATTTTACCGTTGGGTTGTATCTCTTGATAAGAGTCTCCGAAGCGGTGACGACGACTTCTTTGTGATACGGGTCGCGGGTGATTTCGTAGGCTTGACCATGGCTGCAATTGAGTTTGAACCCCAAATCATGGGTGTGTCTATCGTACTTTTCTTTTTCTACATAAGCTGTCCACTGCTGTGCCGCTTTTTTGATGTTTTCTTCTTTGGAATAGTTGTATAATTGCCAAAGCGTGCCTGGATAAAACCCACTTGTCCAGCCTCTAGAATTGGTACTGTGAGAAGTATTGTCTGGATTGATGGAGCGAGGAAATCGTAGCGAATCAACCTTATAATCACGGATGTGCTGAGTGGCTTTTGTTGTGAGTTCAGTTAAGCGTTTTTCTATAAAATCTCGATCTACTTTATCAGGGGCTACTACATTTTTTACTAATGCTTGTCCATTTAAGAAAAGTATTGCGTAAACCAGAACGAATAGTAATTTTTTCATGAAAAAGAGTGCTAAAATTTGAAGAATGGTCATTCAAGCGCTGTTTGAAGAAGAGCTTGGAAACAGAGTACTTTTCTTCAATCGAATAGGATGAATGCGAGACGGCTCAAAAGATAATATCGAGCCAGCAGATAGACTTGTCCTAGATGTCCAAAGTTCTTAAAATTTCGGGAATATTTAGGCTTACTACCAGTTTTTTAAGGAAAGGGAATGATTTTCATACAAAAAGAATCATAACAGTTCACACATGTGTGAACTGTTATTTAATTATAAGTTTACTTAATCATCAATTTCATGCTTTGCACACCCGTTTCTGTTCTCAATACTGCGATGTATAAACCATTTGTAAGTTGGCTGGACCATTCTAAATTGTAGTCTCCTACTTGATGGAATTCATTGGCCAAAGTTTGCACCAATTGTCCGTTTAAGTTATAGATACTTAGGTCGATTTGGCTAGCTTGCTTAATGCTGTACTGGAAAGTAGCAAAGCCTTCGGATGGGTTTGGATACAGTTCAAATCCTGCAATTTCTTGCGGGATATTTTCTGTACTAGAGAGTAGTTCTGGACACAAGAATACCGCACCAACTGCGCCTCCAAATTCAGCACCCGTTGCGGATGCACTACTTTCATCATAGCAAGGATCGAAGGTAGAAAAATCAAATAAATTACCGAAGTCCAGTGCCGTTCCTTGGACAGAAATATCCTCCACCGTATGGTCAAACATATCTTCATCTGCAGGATTGGCGTACAAATCTTTAACGTACTGAATAATACTCATAGGTACACTAGTTAATTCTACAGGATCTTGGAAGAAAGCATTAGCTGCCTCGTCTCCCATGCTTTCCATGATGAGTCTTGAAAGCACATCAGGCATAGAAACAGTATCGATACCCGCCCAAACATCCATGACATCTTGTGTCCAAAACACATTATTGTTGTTAATAAGAAACTCTGTATCATCGTATAAAGTGTCAACGGTGATTACTTTATGAGCATCGTTATCTGGCTGTGTTTGCTCATCTGTATATTGTGGACTTGTCCCCAGCATGATTGGATTGATGAACAAATTGTCCGTGATCTTTGCCGTTCGGACACGTCCCAATTGAATGAAGCCATGCCTCCCTGCAACATTGAAAGCCGTACAGTTATCAATTTCGATGTAATTGTGCGGAACGATTCCACCCTGACTTCTGAAAAAGCGATCAATGATATTGTGAACGATGACGTTCTTCATCACTAGAGAGTCGAAAGTGAAATTACGGGCATCTATGCCACGGCCATTTCCTTCGAGTAAACGTCTGTTTCCTCCGTTTCTGAAAATACAATTGGTGACATACATCTTTACATCGTTGGCACGTAGCTGCAAAAATCCACCACGATCTTTCTCAATGATACAGTCTGTCACCCTTACGGTAGAGCCTTCTCCTAGGATTCTTATTTTTCCCCAGTCGCTATTTTCACCAGGTCCTTTTTCTCCAGAAATAATCCAGAGATTCTGAAAATCTACATCACCACTAGAGCGCATGATGTCGGGGAAGCTACCACTTGCATTTGGAAGACGGGTAATAATTGGTTTGACGTCCGTATTTTCTAAGTCGGTTGCCCGAATTTGCATGGGCCAATCTACTGAATTGACTAAGCGCCCTGTAGTCACATAGACATTTCCATTTTCCAATAAATAGACCGTATTGTTGTCCACACGATCTCCTGTGGAAGTGGTGTCACCCATGATGACTGGGAAAATATCAGTAGGTATAAGTGGATCACTTGATGGCTCAATCAGTACTTCTCTTTGCCCGAAAGCAGTTATTGTACAAATAATTAGTAAGCCGAATGTCAGTTGGTAAAGTTTGTACATATGAATTGAATTTTATAAAAAGATTAAAAATTGTTTTACAGCCTAAATTGGATTCCTGTGGTTCCTGTCATCCCATAAGTTTGGATATTATTGAGGAAGTTTTCGTTTCGGGTGAATGTGATATCTTGTTGATTAGAGATATTATTGAGATTCAAGAAAATACTCCAATTGTTGCCAATTTTATATTTGGCAGAGGCATCCCATCGCCAAAGCTCTAGGGTAAACGTATCAAAATCTTTGTTCCGAGAATAGCCGTTTGCTTTACTTGCTTGGTAGATGCAAGAGACCCTTGCAGAGAAGTTTTTAAGATCATAGCCAAGTGAAGCATTGAAGATATGTGGCACTTGGCTAATCATTTGTACTTGTCGATCTAGATTGGTTACAATAGTTTCAAAGATGGGAGGAAAAGGCTGAATCAGCTGTTGTTCTACGGTAAAGAAAAATACTTCCGTTTCAGAAAAGAGACGAGAATAGTTAGCATTCAGTACTAGTCCATCCAGCGGCTTTGGCAAAAAGCTCAAATTGGTCTGCAAATCTATTTCATAACCATAAACGGTTGCGACATCGGAATTGACGAAGGATCTAAATTCATAGCCTCGATTGTTGGGCCAGCCAAAGCTTTCTGCTGTCTCTTGATCTGCCAATAGTGTACTGAATGGATAAAATATGTTGTCTATATCCTTATAGAAAACACCAAAAGTAAGCAAGCCTATTCCCCCTTTGTAAGCAGAAAAGAATAGATCGTAATTCTGTGCTCTTGCATGGCTCAAAGTAGGATTACCTGTCGAGATAATCGTACTGGTATTGTTAATTTCGGAGCTTGGTGTAATCCAATTGAAATCTGGGCGCGCTAATGTAGTGGCATAAGAAGCACGAATATCGAACCAAGTTGTTGGCTTAAATTTGATGTGTAGGTGTGGCAAAATTTCTCCGTAGGTTTGAGTAGTAAGCGTATCTACGAAAAAACCCTGTCCTCCATATCGTCCGTTGAGAGAAGAAATTCCTGCAGAGTACTCATTATCTGAATACTCGTAACGCACTCCAGGAATAATGGATAATTTTTTACCAATATTGAGTTTCAGCATGGCATAGCCTGCCGTCACTGTTTCATCTACTTCGTAGTTGTCATTCAATGCACTACGATCATTATTCAATATAGGAATCTGACTTTCGTACCAAGCTCTGATTAAATCTTCATCTATTTCCGCATCAAACTGAATTTGTTCGTTATTCTCGCCCTCGAAGCTAATGTCTGTATTGTCCTTTAAAAAACTGGTGATACTAATTAATTCACTATTAGCAGACAGAAAGTCTAACTTTCCATCGTAAAGCGCAATGGCATCTCTGGTAAATTGTCCTCCTAGATAGTAGAAGTCTTCTGCGACAACATCGACTTTTCGTTCTCTTGTGATCTGTTTGTATTTACCTCCAAATTTGAAATACCCATCTAGTGGCCCTTTGCTAGTAAAAGGTATTTTGAAATTGAGTAAAGCTTGATTGTTGCGCTCTGAAGTGGAGGACTCTTGATGGCGAACGGATCTAAGATTGGCACTTTCGAGTGCAGGAGAAGCAGCCGCAAGGAAGGTGGAAGGTGGTGCATCAGGATTCAAATTAGGATCAAAAGAATTGTTAGTATCTGGAAAGCGTGCTAGTAAATTGTAAGGCGTCATCCCATCCGTTTGTGCAGTGGATAGGCTCCAGTCTATAATTAATTTACCGAGTGGATGTTCTCCATTCATAGAGATATTGTACAAATCCAATTGTGATTCAATCCCTTGTCCACGGTATTCAATGGAAGGTTCAGAAGGATCGAAACGTTGCGTCATATTGAAGCGATCTCGATCCGTACGGCTGTACAAACCAAACAGCGAAATGGAGCCTGCTCCCAGTGGATAGTCTAATCCAAGACTTGCATTATATCTTTTTCTGATTTCCTGGCGATCTTCCAATTCCAGTCGATTACCTAAAATAGCCGTAATACCTGTCTCTTGATTCGTTGGTCCTTGCCGCCAATTGTAAGTGGTTTCATCGCTACCTCGATTAAAGCGTTCAATGGAACCTTGCGCGATAACGCCAAGTTTATTGTTAAAAACTCGTTTGCTAATCTGTAGTGTTCCTTTGTAATCTCTGAACTCATCGTGCAGCCGATTGAAACCCCAAAGTCCCTTTGCATTGACTTTCAGCTCTTCGGGGGCTTTTCTCAGGCGTAAATTCACAGTACCACCAACTGCCTCGGCATCCATATCTGGCAAAGGCGATTTATACACTTCTATTCCATCCAATAATTCAGGAGCAATAAGCGACAAATCTACCGAACGATCACCACCGTCATTAGAGGGTAAATTGACTCCATTCACCGTAATCGCTGCAAACTTAGGTTCCATCCCTCTAATCACTACTTTCTGTCCTTCTCCACCACTTCTATTCAGCGAAATACCAGGTAAGCGACCAATCGCTTCTGCGGCATTTACATCTGGTAATTCTTGTATGCGATCGGCGGAAACAATATTTGCGATAGATTCGGCATTGAGTTGTTGGTTAATGGCTTTCGCTTGTCCTAGTGCCTGTCCCGTAATAATTACTTCCTTGCTTAAAACGGCAGCAGGTACTAATTTGACATTTAATCTATTAACCTGGCCTTCTACTACTTCTGCAGATTGCTCTACCGTTTCAAAGCCTAGATAAGAAATTACTATAATTTGTTCCCCAAAAGGGACATTCGTTAGCGCGTATTCCCCATTGATATCTGTGGTTGTACCTATGTTATTCCCTTTCAAATAGACATTTGCGCCCGGCAAGGTCACTCCCTCGTTGTCCATCACCTTACCGATTACTATAGCTTGACCTAACAGAGAAGTACCCCAAAATACGATAATTGAAACTAGTACCGCTAACTTTTTCATTTGTTATAGATTTAACTGAAAAACCTCACGAATTAAAATTATATTTTAAACGGAATGTATTTTTCAGTACGAAATTACGATATATAGTATTAGTATAGGTACAAAAAAATTTTTAAAAGGTGGAAAAAAATTTATTTGCTGCTAATATTTGAGGGAAATCGACGGATGAGAAAATGTTTACCAACTTTTCAAGATATTTTTCTATTCATGATCCCCCTACATCACAAAATCTTTAGGTTCTGAATGATTTCATTTGGTCAGCATTATTTATGAAAGCTCACGTTTATCTTCAAATCATATGGGCGTCGAGCCCATATGATTTGATCAAGGTTTTAAAGGGAGAAGCGGCGAATTTCGCCGCTTCTCCCTTTAAAAAACCTTGATTCGTTTGGAAGGACTCGACGTCCTTC
>JBCCRX010000335.1:0-7483 GCA_039201015.1 Bacteroidota bacterium
CGCTCTTGGGTGGCTTAACATTTCAAACACCTAGAAATCTGAACTACCCCTTGAAAGCTACTCAAAAATCCATCTATTTTGAACCTTTTTTATTAACGAAGAATTATTGTTAGACTGTCCTATTGATTGGGGTAAGCTCAAATGCCAATGGCAAAGTCGTATGGCAATCAGAAGGAATGCTAGAGGAGAACTATCTGGAAGTAGATACCAATAATTTCAGTAATGGTATGTACTATGTGCATCTGCAATCTGAAGAACAAACCTTCACGAAGAGTTTTATTATCTCGAAGTAAAGCATTTAATAAATGCTATTTCACTCCTATACACTTTTTAGTTTATGTGTATGAAATACAAATTTTTTCTGCAAAAAAATTAAGAAGTCCTTTGGACAGAAATAAAAATTTTATTTCTGTCCGAAAGACCCTTTTTGGAAATTTTTATTGTATAAAAATTTCCAAAAAAAAGCGTACAGGAGTGAAAAATTAAAGTATTCAATAAATGCTACTATTTGCAAACGATTAGTAGTTTCCAAATAGTAGTGTGCGCGTGAGGATCGAAGGAGAGGTAAAGCGCAGGTTTTGTTTTTAAAAAACATTGACTTATCAAGCTCATGTAAAGATGAAATGCTGCATCTATTCTTCTTCCTCCCCAATGCGTAAAATGTCTGGAGAAAGGTGTCGTTGGTGGCATCTTTCTCTTTTTCGATATGAACCGGTATATCGGATGAAAATGAGTGGGGTGAGGCTTTTTGTCTCACCTTTTTTTATGCCCTTAGAGAACAATTTGTGAATAGTTTCATTCCATGTTGGAAACCAATAAGGCACGAAGAGGACAACACGAAGCAATAGCTCTGCGTAGCTTTGCGAAAAAACTCAGCGCAGCTTTGCGGTTAAAAACCTTTTTATATACAATAACAGACAATAGATACGAATGAGAAAGAAAGCAATTTGGAATGGCGCGATCTTAGCGGAAAGCGATGATTTAGTCAATGTGGAAGGCAATTACTATTTTCCTGAAAGTGCCCTGAATAAAGCATACTTCAAGGACAGCAGCACGAATAGTGTTTGTCCATGGAAAGGAACGGCTAGCTATTACAGCTTGGAAGTGGACGGTAAAACCAATAAAGATGCCGCTTGGTACTACCCAACACCCAAAGATGCCGCCAAATCCATCACGGATCGGGTCGCTTTTTGGAAAGGAGTAGAAGTCGTGGATGCCTAAAATCCGTTTGCTCGCTCATGATGTCTAAGCGCTTAAATCCATGCGCTCGCTTATGAAAAAATCCACCTTCCTACATCTTCGTATCCCTTTTTCTTATTTTTTGTTGCCCGTTTTTTTGTTCGCTTGGGCGATAGAACCTTCAGTTGATTGGATAGACTTTTGGCTTGTTTTCATCATTTTGCATTTCCTCCTCTATCCTGCTAGCAATGTCTATAATTCTTATTTCGACAGAGACGAAAAAAGCATTGGTGGACTCAAGCATCCGCCTAAGGTGAGCAAGGAAATGTACTACTACGCACTGCTTTTTGATGGACTAGCCATCCTTTTAGGCATTATTTTCATCAATTTTAGCTTTGCCTGGATGCTTTTGGTGTATGGATTGGCGTCCAAGGCTTACAGTCACCCGAGTATTCGACTGAAAAAATATCCGTGGATCAGTTGGTGGATTGCGGGCTTTTTTCAAGGCTATTTCACCTTTTTGATGACTTATGTCGGATTGCATGGAGGCACGCTGGAAAGTACTTTTACTACTTATATCCAAATTCCTGCTTTGCTGAGTTCTATTTTACTTTGGGGCGCGTATCCTATGACCCAAATCTATCAGCACGAAGAAGACCGAAGGCGAGGCGACCAAACGCTGAGTTTGCGGCTGGGTGTCTTGGGTACTTTTCATTTTGTAGCGATTGCTTTTTCGGTAGCAGCGATCGCTTATTTCACTTATTTTTATCACTATTTCAATACTAGAGTGGGTATCTTCTATTTGTTTTCTCTATTACCTGTTTTAGCCTTTTTTGCGTATTGGTATCTTAAAACAAGAAAGAACGAAGGTGCTGCCAATTTTAAGAATACTATGCGCCTCAACTTGATTTCAGCCAGCTTATTGAATATTTTTTTTACTCTTCTAGCTTTTACCAAATATAATATTTAAAGGATGGTACATAAGTAAATGCACATTTTGACTTGCTCTTTTTTCCTTAGCAGTTTTAAGTAGGGTAGGGCACTTAATAACTGATGTTACGCAAACGACCAAATTGTAAATAACACAAAGTGCTGCTTGTTAACAAATTGTCGGGTGTCGAACCCGACAATTTGTAAGAAAATTCTTTCAGGAGCGAGCCATATTTGAGCTAGAAGCTCAAATATGGGTAGCTCCGAAAGAATTTTCGTGAATTAGAGTGGCTTCTACTTGCCCGCCTCAGGCTGGTAGCCACTCTAATTCAAAGCACGCCAATTTCAAAAATTAGCGAATAATGTAAGCTAATATACTACTTGCGTAACATGAATTAATAAATCTGTCCTCTTACTTAAATCTACAATAAAAAAGGTCAGGCGTCATGCACCCGACCTTCACTCTAATGAGAAGTAATAAAATGATCCTAAACCACACTCTATTTTTAGTTTTTTTGAGGACAATATCTGTGTTGATGTAGTAGGAATTTGACCGTTCTCAGCTCTACTTCAATAAGAAAGAACCCGTACCTGTCACATAACCTTTATTAAAAATCTGAACTTGGTATTTTCCTTCTGCAAAAGGCGTGTTGGGCGTCCAATTGGTGCACAGGCTCTCCTTCTGATTGGCGTAGTCAGCTTCCGTTGCTTTGGTGAATTTGATTTGATCGCCATTGCTGCTATCCGTCAAAATACCCGAACCCAATTCGTCGGCAGAGAGTGTTTCGCCTTGTGGATTGATGACGCGGACGTGGAAAGTTTCCATGCCAGCAGGTGTTACTCTATTTGGCATTGCATCGAAACAAATCTTCAAATAATCCACGTTTTTCGCGCGTTTCTTATCCGTTGATTTGCCATTGCTACGATTTTTCATACCCTCCACCACTACATTTTCCACTCTAATAGCAGAAGCCGCCGTCACCTTTTCAGAAAGATTGGCATTTTCTGCACTCAACGATTCTTTTTCTGAAGTCAGCATGGCTTTTGCGGTGCTCAATTCCTCGTTTTCTTGTGTTTTGTACGCCAAATCGTTGGACAAAGAATCCGTCGCTGCCGCCAAACGCACCGTTTCGCCACGCAGCTCTTCGTTCTCCTCCTTCAGTTGCTGAATCTCTGCAATGTATTGATCGGCTTGTGATTTCAAATCCCTGATTTGCCTTTTAGCACTTTTCAAATTACCGTTATCCGCTAGTAAACGAGAAATCTGATTTTTCTGCTCTTCCAGTTGCATTTTCTGCTCGTCTATCATAGCATTTAATTCCTCGTTGGTGCCTTTCATTTCTTCTAGCTCCGATAAGGACTCGTAGTATTGCTTCTCCAATTCTACTTTTAATTGCTCGGACTCAGACAGTTGAGAAGTCAATTCTTTGTTCTCTGAATCTTGCTTGGCTTTATTGATTAGTAAGAACACATTTACACCTAATAATAGGACGATTACTACTGCTGCAATCGCGATCATTCTTTGCTTAGATGAATCAGAAGTCATGATAATTTATATTATTTTGTTTATTAATTCCTTTGTAGAAATTTGCTCCAAGAAGAGCAATTTGCTTTCACCTTTCAAGTACAAAAGTAGAACATCCTGCCATGCGATGCTTGATTTGCGGGCGTCCAATGAGTGAAAGGAGACTTTTGAATGTTCATTGTCGTTTTTGGTGAGTGAATTGCAGGAGGGAAATCGGTTTTTGGATGCTATTTACTGTAATCTACTCCCAAATGTAATATCCGTCCACCCGTTTGATTGACAGGACTGACGCTTTTGCCGATTATAATGCCGTTCTCTGGGGCTTGATACTCTTTGATTAAGTCACCAAAAACATTTCTAAGGCTGGCAATGATTTCTCCTTTTTCTACAATTTGAGTCACTTTAGGATGCACTGTCAATAAGCCGCCTGTGTCCGTATAAATCCAATACGATTTCTTGCAGATCACAGTTTCTTCACTTTGTTCTTCCACTTCCGAATCCGTGATCCCAAAAAAGCCTAGCAGATTATGGATACCCGTCAGTCCATCTCGAATCATTCCTTTTTGGAAACGATTTGGATCGCCCACTTCTAAAGTAATCGCAGAAATACCCAATTCATCCGCCGTACCTCGCAGCGTGCCATCGTTTGGTGGATTGTGTACGATGATTTGAGCATTTTGCAGCAAAGCCATTTTTCGGACCGTTTCGTCTGCCATGTCCGCTCGGATGTAGTAGGAATTGACGCGTCCATTGCTCGCCGTATGCAAATCAATCAAGAAATCAAATTGCTTAATGATTTTTTCTACTACACGCCAAGCATACACCTGACTGACCGTTCCATTGGGTTTGCCAGGCATGATGTGGTTGAGGTCGGTGCCGTCAACAAATCGCCTTTTTTTTCGCAGCAAAGAAGGTACATTCAGCACAGGAACACCTACAATTGCGCCTTTCAGCGTCTTGACATCTATCTCTTGAAAGAGTCGTTGGATAACAGGAATACCGTTCAATTCGTTACCGTGTACCGCAGCGGTAAGACCAACTGTTTTCCCGTCTTCTTCTCCTCTTGCTATGATGAGTGGAATATGAGTATAGACACCCATTCCGTCCCTCACAATGCGCAACCAGTATCGCGTAATCTGTCCCTTTGGTACGTCTTCGATACGGACTTGCTCAATAATTTCTATCTGTGGTGTTGTGCCTAATAGCATAATTACAAGTGCTCACTTTAATTTCAAAAAATACTGCCAAATCAAATCCGTTGCTTCTTCCACTAGCGGTAGTTGTCGCAAGCGCGCAATTTGTGGAAGTCCACCAATGCTAGTCGTATTGATTTCCGATAAAATACGTTTGCCTTCATCGCCCACCAAAGTATCTACACCATACATCACGATGCCCATGTCCGAAAGTATGGGATTGATGTGTTCTACAATTTGTATTTCTTCCGCTTCCACTTCCGCCATATTGGAACTGCCTCCCATAGCGACATTACAGAGCCAAGAATCGGCAGCGGGCAAACGCAAAGAAGCCCCCATGATTTTACCATTCACAACGATAATGCGTTTATCGCCCATAGAAACATTCTCCAAAAATTTCACGCCTAGATAAGCAATTTCTTTGTCCTTTATTTTTGCTACAAAATCTTGCCAGGTACTTTGCTGTTTGCCTTCCCAAACTTGCTCACCTTCTATGCGAACAATTCCTTTTCCACCGTAGTCTCTAAAGGGTTTCAATACGATTGGAAAGCGATTTTTGAAATGGACAATGTCTTGTATAGAGCGACAAATCTGCATGGGTGGGCAGAGTTCAGGAAAGCGGGTCAAGAAAGCTTTAGAACCCGTTTCGTAAATACCTTTAGGATCATTCACGACCGTTTTATTACGAAAAGTATTTTGCAAATACTCTAGAAAACGGGGAGACAGAGGCGGCGGTAAACGCAGCCACACAAAATCGTATTTATCAAGACTTACAGTTTTAATATTACTTTGAAAAGCAGTGAGTTGTGCATCAAATTGAAAGCGCTGATCTACGCGCGCAACAGATAAGGTATTTTGTACATTGGCATCAAAAAAGCTCTGATTCAATGGATTTGCTTTGGAAGCAACGTCCAACAACCCACAATTAGGATGCTTACGCATTGCTTCCACTAAAGCATAGAGCGAATTTTCTTTGCTGTGATTGCTTGGGTCGGTCAATACAAGTAGGTTATATTTTTTCATCAATTCAACTTAATTTCGTTCAATAAACTTGGATCATTATTCAAGCTTTTGAACAGTCGCATTCGAAATTTGCCTTGCTTATTGACCAAAGTTTTTGCCATCTTGTCTATTGCTACCATAGAGAGAACCGTTTGAATGTAAGCTTCAATCAAGTCATCTAAACCAACGCCCAAGCGATTGAAATCCCTTCTGTCCATTAGCACTAAGCGATTGGTGTCGCTGTTCCAAGAACCGTCTTCATTTTTCATAGAAAGATTTGTGCCTAGCATTTTCCAGCTATCCGTGCCGCTTTCTATACGATCTACGAGTGGTTTTTCTGCTCTTCGAGCATAGGTGCAAAGTGGCCGTATGCCCTGTTCAGTGGAACTGACCATCATTCGGATATCGGCAACGAAAGTCTGGTTTTTAGCGTTCGGAATCGTGCCAACATGATACAGTTTTCCCACCGAAGTTGTACTGCTCCAATTGGAATTTCCGATCAGACTTTGTACAATGAATAGGTCATAGTTGAAATCTACTTCCATGAATTGCTCCAGTTCTTCCTGCGTCACTATGGTATAAACGCCTTGTCCCGCATTGCTGTAAGGTACTTTGACTACGGCATGTCCACCCATTTTCCTGACCCAAAGCGGAATTTCATTTTTTCGGACATCCCAAATCGTTTCGGGCGTATTAATTTTCAATCCAAACTGCTCCACTTCTGCATTAAAAATATCGTAAGCTTTTGCCGCTACCATTTTATTGCGTCCACCTGCGAGACAAGCGACCACTGGATTTAGAATTTTTGTCTTGGAGTGAACAGGCAAACGATTCCAAGGCTTCTGTGTCAGATATCTGAATGCAGCTCTTATGGGTATTTGCTCGCCTTCGGCAGTGCGTATCTGCATGATACCATCGGAAAAACTCACCTTAGGATCGGGATCATCTTCGTAGAAAGGAACGTAATAGACGGCTTCTTGCATCACGTCCGCGATTACTTCTGCGTAGCCCGAAGCTTCCATTTCATTTTTATCATAGACAACCGCTAATCCTCCTTGAATGGTTTTTCTTAGTCCTTTCAAATAGGGCTTAAAGGTACGCTCAATGAGCAAACGATAACTGCCTTGTTCTTGATTGTCGTCTAGCAGTGGCATGGATTTCTGACCAGAAGGGCAAGAGTTGTTTTCAATGACGACCATTTGTCGTTTGCCACCTGAGGAAGTGACGTTCAGTAAATCTGCCCCCGCCCATTTGAAATATTTTGCTTTGTGGTTCAAAATATTCCGCAGTTGATCGCCATCTACATTGGGTTTCAGATGACAGTATCGGCTAATGATTCTCTCTTGATCCAAATTCAAGAAAAAATGAATCATCGGGTGTATGGTCGCGTTCAAGGCTTTCGGATACCAATGTTGGTGCGCCTCAAATTCGTCGGGCTGTATAATTCGTATTTGCTTCAAATTGATGAATGCTAGATATTAGATGGTAAATGTTAAGTTATAAGTATTGGGTGGTAAGTAGGTGGGTTTGAATAAGCGTCAAATTTTGAGCGAGTTATTTTTTCTTGTAAAAGTGCTTCAAAATCGTTGCATCCGCCTCAGGCGGACGGAACTATTTTTAAGTATTTTTAGAAGGAAAAAGAGCCGTTCAAAAA
>JBCCRX010000336.1:0-7458 GCA_039201015.1 Bacteroidota bacterium
ATTGCTGCAACACTCGGCATGAAAATAGGCGATGAATTTAAAAGTTCGCACGGCTTTGTAGATGATGAAGATTTGGCGCACGACGATGCCGCTTCTTTCAAAGTGGTCGGCATATTGGCAGAAAGTGGTACAGTCTTGGATCAATTGATCTTGACGACCAATCAGACTTACTGGCTCGTGCACGAACACGAAGGAGGCAGTGAGGAAGAAGAACAGGATCACAGCGATCAAACGCATGAAGGACATCAACATGATCATGCGGATCATGAAGTTCCCAAGCCACTAACGGAAGCCGAGGACGAAAAAGATATTACGGCACTGCTCCTCAAATTCAAAGGACGCAATTTTCAAGCCCTCAATTTGCAGCGCAACATCAACGAAAATACCGACATGCAAGCGGCTACGCCCGCCATTGAAATCAATCGCTTGTACAGTCTGATGAATACGGGAGAGCAAGCCCTGAGGATTCTAGCCATTGTCATTATTATCGTATCGGGCTTGAGTATTTTTATTTCTCTATTTTCTTCTTTAAAAGAACGCAAATACGAACTGGCCTTGATGCGTGTCATGGGCGCAACGCCTTCTAAGCTGTTCACCTTGATCGTGTTAGAAGGTTTAATGTTGGCTTTTATTGGCTTTTTGGTAGGCATGTTTTTGAGTCATGGCGGCATGCAGATTTTTGCCAGTGCGCTCAAAGAAGCCTATCGCTATTCATTTTCTGGTTTGATCTTTCTGCCAAAAGAATTGCTGTTATTTGCGGGTGCTATTGTTATCGGTTTCGTTGCGGCTGTTTTGCCAGCATTGCAAGCATCCAATACAGATATTTCGGAAACTTTGTCGGAGGTGTAGTGAATTTATTCTACTTTTAGCCTATCAAATGAAACATTTAGGCTCGAATGATTGAATTACGCATCTCCTTGCTTTACCTCCTTTTCTTGCTTTCGCTGGCTTCCCTACAAGCACAGGATGTTTTCTCTGTCGAACACCAAAAATTTCAAAAAGAGTACTTCAAAGAGAGCACCTACGACATCAGCGACTATTTGAAGGTATTTAAAGCAGAAAATGACCAGTACGATTTCATCCAAATTCAAGCAGCGGAGTTCCAGCCAAATCCAGAACATATTGATTTGGATGCGAAAGATGTTTATTGGCTCAAACTAAAACTTGAGGGGCATTCCAAGCGCGATAGTACTTTTCTGTTTCGTATCGGAAAAGGTGTATTGAGTTGCAAACGAGCAGAAATCTATACCGATGACAACCAACCGCAAGTTACAGGTAGCGATATTTCCATTGCTCAAAAACCTTTGGAAGCGCACGCCAATTATTTCACCGTATTTTTGAAGCAAAATGAAACGAAAACGATCTACATCAAGCTGAATGGCTTTTTCCCTTATCATCGAGACAAGATGAAACGCCTGAGCATTTATCATTCTAACAAACGCCTAGAAGCAACCTTTGTCCCGCCCGTTTCTGTTTATTGGAATGGCATTCTGTTGGGCACGGTACTGATTCCTATTTTTTATTTCATCACCCTTTTTTTCATTCAGCGCGAACGCATCCACCTGTACTATGTCATCATGGTGGTTTCGGCTTTGTTGGTCTTTTTATTCAATATTCCCAACAGTTTTATTTTTCCATTGCTGCCCAATAATCCCGATCTATCGCGGACGATTTGGTGGCTGGGTGTTTACTTCACCATTTTTGGTTTGCTCAAATTTACAATTGCTTATCTGGAGCTTCCAAAAAGATGGAAAAAAGGCATGAAACTAATCAACAATTGGTTGATTATCAAAGCAGTACTTGTATTTCTAGAACTTCCATACATCAGCTATTATTTGCCCGATCTACTGCTTTCTATCATACAGGTTTTGCAGCGCATTACTACTTTTTTGAGCTTATTGATTCCCGTTTATTTTGGATTTGTTGCCAAAAAAAGGCAGAGCAAATTGGCGAGCTACTTTCTCATCGCAGCCATTGTTTTCATTGTTGGAAGTACTTTCCATACTATTGCGCCACTGATATTGAAATCTTGGTACGAGCGCGGCGATCATCCTTTGGTGACGAGCTATATTTTGTACGTCTCCTTCCTTTTAATGCTCATTTTATTGGCAATCGGGACGGGCTATAAAATGAACCTTTTAAAGCGCAAAAAAGCACAAGCCGATCAACTCAAAGAACTAGATGCTCTGAAAACACAATTGTACATCAATATTGCTCACGACTTTCGCACGCCGCTCTCGGTCATCAAGGGCATGAGCGATGAAATTGCACTGCACGAAGAGGAAAAAAGCAGCATTAAACGCAACGCTAATAATTTGTTAGATTTGATCAACGAAATGCTGGATTTATCCAAATTAGAATCGGGTAAAGCACAACTTGACTTGGTGCAAGCAGATATGATTGAGTATTTGAAGTACGTTACGCACTCTTTTCACTCCGCGGCTCGCCTTAAAAATATCAACCTTGATTTTTTCTCTTTGGAGAAAAAACTGCTTATGGATTTTGATGCCAACAAGATTACAAAAATTATCAGCAATCTTATCAGTAATGCGCTCAAATTCACTCCAGAGTACGGCAGTATTAAAGTAATTGCACAACGGCAAAATAAGCAATTGACGATAGCAGTACAAGACACAGGGCAAGGCATTGCCGAAGAAGACCAAGCCTCCGTCTTTGACCGCTACCAGCAGGCTACCAACAATCATCAAACGAGCGCAGTCGGAACGGGCATTGGACTTTCTTTGGTGAAAGAATTAGTGAAACTGATGGAAGGCGAAATCGAACTAGAGAGCACACTAGGCGAAGGTTCGACTTTCTTTGTCCACTTACCGATCAACAATAAAGCACCGCTTGGCGAATCAGCAATCAAAGAAAAAACGGAAATAGCGCAAGCAGAAGAAGTCACGCCCAGCATTCCAAGCATCCAGGGCATGCCAAGCTTATTGATTATTGAAGATACTTTGGATGTCATCAACTATTTGAAAAAGATACTCCAAGAAAAATACCGCGTCCTCACCGCTATGGACGGAGAAGCAGGCATTGCACTTGCCTTAGAGGAAATACCAGACATCATCATTAGTGATGTGATGATGCCCAAAAAAAATGGTATAGAAGTCGTGAAAACTTTAAAACGCGATCTTCGGACCAGTCACATTCCTATCGTACTGCTCACTGCGAAGGGCGATCAGGAAGGTAAGTTGGAAGGTTATGAAGTGGGAGCAGATGCCTATTTGGTAAAGCCCTTCGACAAGCGCGAACTTTTTGTCCGCCTTCGTCAATTGATTGATATCCGACAGTTGCTACAGAAGCGTTTTCAAGGCTTCCTAAGTACCGTCAACGCGCATACGGCTGCAGAAAGTGATGATCCAGAACTGCAATTTCTGCAACAACTTGAAAAAGTGGTATTGGATAATATCAGCAACGAAGACTTCCGCGTAGAACCTCACCTTTGCCGCGCCATGACCATGAGCCGACCTCAATTGTTCCGAAAAATGAAAGCCTTACTCAACCAATCGCCCTCTAAATATATTCGTCAAGTTCGGATGCAGCGCGCTCATTATCTGCTCCAACAAAGCGACATGCTCATCGGCGATATTGCGGATGCTGTAGGCTATCGCGATCACGCCAATTTTTCTAAAGCTTTTATGGGCGCATTTGGAACGACACCGAGCGAAGTGCGGGAAGTAGAGCATTAATGGTTTTCTTGGAAAATGACTATTTTGGCTATTACGTACTTTACTGCAGAGTGTGTATTATTTACAGTTAACCAACAACTGAACATTAGACTTGGTTTTTCGACAAACAAAATCCAAAACTTAATTTATCATATTCTTATTTTAAGGTGTAAATGCCTGTTCTGCGAAGCAATTTTTAGCAAGTTACTAGATGCGTGGACTTATCTATCCATGCTGTACTTCGGTACGTTTTATTCTTCCAAAACAGAAGGTAGAGCTTTATCAGCAGGCACAAACTTCATGGAAAGCGAATTGACACAATGACGGGTGTTCTTCTTTGTCAATCGTTCTCCTATAAAGACATGTCCCAAATGCGCATTACAATTATTGCATAGAATTTCTGTACGTCTGCCGTCCGCATCCGTCTCTCTACGCACTGCACCTTCTATTTCATCATCGAAAGCAGGCCAGCCACAGCCAGATTTGAATTTGTCCTTTGAGCGATATAAGGGCTTATTGCACCTACGACAGATGTAAGTACCCTCGTGATAAAAATTATCGTATTCGCCCGTAAAAGGTCTTTCCGTTCCTTTGCGCAGGAGTATATATTCTTCTTCTCTCGTTAGTGGATTGTAAGCCATTTATTTGTGTTTATTTATAATAAATGCGAATAACGGGTATGATTTTATCATTGACTCAGAAGATTTGCTAAATTTTGAAAATTCAACAAATCTAAACACCTGATTATCAACACTCAGAATCTTTTGTCCGTTATTCGCATAATAAGAGAATTAGTACAATGTAAACTAAGTTTATTTGCATTTTAGATAGGGGAGTTTGAGGGAGCAAAAAAGGTCTTTCTAAAACCCTTTTTGCTCCCTCACCCCTTGTTCACCGCCGTCTTCGACGGCGGCAGATGGGTCTTTGAAGCTCGAAATTATAAATAACTTTTGAAACATTGTATTAGTAAAATACAAGTGATTTCCAATACTGCTCAAGCAGTAGATTCAATAGGTCTTTTTGAAAAGAAGCCAAATCTACGGTTTGAGCGATATTGTATATAATGGGTAATGGGGCAGTGTTGCTTTCTGACATAATTTACTGAAATTATTCTACCATAGTAACAATTCCAAAAGCAACTTAGATTCGTCAAAGGGCTTTAAACACAGCTTCCTTTTGGCAAAAAACCAAAATTAAACTACTTTTGCCCTCCGATTTAAAAATTTACTAAAAATTGGCTGCAAAAACAAATAGCTGAGGCAGATTGCTAAGAGCTCGTTTGGAAATTTATTTAACTGATAATCAAAAGTTTATGGTTCACCCATAAAGTGGACATAGTCTGACTAAAAGATGAATTGTGAGTTTATCGAGATACGCCTGTCTGCCTCAGGCTGAGGAGCAATTCATCTCAACTTTAGGTTCATAAAGTGTTGCTTATCAATACGATAAAATTCAAATAAGCTCTAAACAAGCCTAAAACATTAATAAATATAGTTGTAATTATGGGGCAAACGATAACAATGCTGATTCCTGCATTTGGTGTACTAGCACTTATTTTCATGTTCATCCAATCATCATGGGTCGGCAAGCAAGAGGTGGGGAATGAAAAAATGGCAAGAATTGCTAAGAATATTGCCGATGGCGCAATGGCATTTTTAAGAGCAGAATACCGCGTGCTCACCATTTTTGTACTGGTAGTGGCGGCACTATTGGCTTACAGCGGAGCGACTACAGAAGGCTCAAACGTACTGGTGGCTTTCTCTTTCATAGTCGGTGCAATTTGTTCTGCACTTGCAGGTTTCATTGGTATGCGCGTAGCGACCAAAGCCAATGTAAGAACCACCAACGCGGCACGAACTGGACTGAGTAAAGCACTGAAAGTGGCCTTCCGAGGTGGTGCAGTTATGGGACTGGGTGTGGTCGGATTAGGTGTTTTGGGTTTAGGTATCTTATTGCTAATCTACACCAGCGGTATGGTATCCTTCTCCAATGACTGGGGAACCGTGCTGACCGTACTGACAGGCTTCTCTTTTGGCGCATCTTCCATCGCCTTGTTTGCGCGTGTTGGTGGCGGTATTTATACCAAAGCAGCAGATGTCGGTGCAGATTTGGTCGGCAAAGTAGAAGCAGGCATTCCAGAAGATCACCCTTTGAATCCAGCGACCATAGCAGATAATGTGGGCGATAATGTAGGGGATGTAGCGGGCATGGGCGCTGATTTATTTGAATCTTATGTCGGTTCTATTATCGGTACAATGGTATTGGGGCTGGCTTTAATACAAGCAGACGCTACAGCTTTTGGTGGCGAAGGACTAGGAGCAGTGTCTCCGATTCTTTTACCTTTGCTTCTGGCAGGTGCTGGTATTTTGACTTCTATCTTAGGTACTTTCTTGGTGAATGTGAAAGAAGGTGGCAATCCACAACGCGCTTTGAATATCGGTGAATTTGGTTCTACGGGTATTTTGATCGTTATTTCTTTCTTTATCATCACCAATGTCTTGCCTGAAGAGTGGACGTATCGCGGAGAGACTTTCACTTCAACGGGCGTATTCACCGCAACCATTATTGGTGCAATTGCGGGTGTATTGATCGGTTTGATTACAGAATATTATACGGGTTTTGGAACAAGACCCGTCAAGAAAATTGTAGATCAATCTTTGACGGGAGAAGCCACCAATATCATCGCTGGTCTAGGCGTGGGCATGCAATCAACGGCTATTCCAATCATTATTATTGCGGCAGCAATCGTTGGTGCTTATGAATTTGCGGGTCTGTATGGTATTGCAATTGCGGCGGTTGGTATGTTGGCGAATACGGGCATTCAATTGGCAGTAGATGCTTATGGTCCTATTTCTGACAATGCAGGTGGTATTGCAGAAATGGCAGAGCTACCGAGCGAAGTGCGTGGACGCACCGACAAATTAGATGCCGTCGGTAACACCACAGCGGCAATTGGTAAAGGATTTGCAATCGGTTCGGCGGCTTTGACGGCATTGGCACTTTTCGCAGCTTTCATGACTACCGCAGGTATAGAAACCATTGATGTAGCCAATCCGACGGTAATGGCAGGACTATTTTTGGGTGGTATGCTTCCTTTCTTATTTTCTTCTATGGCAATGGATTCAGTCGGAAAAGCGGCAATGGATATGATACAGGAAGTGCGTCGTCAGTTCAAAACCATTCCAGAGCTCACGGCGGCTTTGAATGTGATGAAGAAGAATGGTGACACCGATTTCAAAGATTGGTCGCAGGAAGATCAAGCCACTTTTGAAGCGGCAGATGGTAAAGCGGAGTACGATAAGTGTGTGGAAATTTCGACCAAAGCTTCCATCAGAGAAATGATGATTCCTGGTTTGTTGGCAGTTGCTGTCCCTACTTTGATTGGTTTGTTGGGTGGTCCTGAAATGTTGGGTGGACTGCTAGCGGGCGTAACTGTCGCAGGTGTTCTGATGGCGATTTTCCAGTCAAATGCGGGCGGTGCTTGGGACAATGCCAAGAAAATGTTTGAAGATGGCGTGGATATTGACGGCAAGACCTTCTACAAAAAATCTGCTCCACACAAAGCAGCCGTAGTAGGTGACACGGTAGGTGACCCATTCAAAGATACTTCTGGTCCTTCCTTGAATATTTTGGTCAAATTGACATCTATTGTAGCTTTGGTATTAGCACCCTTCATTGCAGTGGATAAAATAGATGATATGGGGGATAAATCAGACTTAGCACCCAAGCAAGAGCAAATCGGTGAGATGATGAAGGATGATTTAGAAGATGCTTATGAAGTGAA
>JBCCRX010000337.1:0-7438 GCA_039201015.1 Bacteroidota bacterium
AAATAAACTCGCCCTAAGTATTGTTTTTCAAGCTTTTATTCACGGGCTGCGCCAAGCTTCAGCTCTGATTAGCACCTTGTTTTGGCTCATACAGTATTTTGTTTTTAACGCCTTTTTGGCACTTTTTTCTCTAAAAGAAATGAGGTCGATTTTGATAATTCCTCAAAAAAATTCAGACAACCGATTTTCTTTACTGCTCAAAGTAAAAAGGAATGCGAACAATCTTTTGAACATCCTTTTTAGAAAAATAATTTTTTCTGATTTCCAGCACATTCTTACCTATCTCGAAGTCTTTTGTCGGGATATGTACCAATACGCCTTTTTCTTGTGCATTTGGATGGGTGTAGTATTGGAAGTTGAGATCAGGATAAAGAACATCATTCACTGCTATTTGATTGAAACTGGCGTATTTTTTCAAGTTTTCTACCTTGACCAAATCCCGAACTGCTCGCTTCGTTTTAATTTTTTTCAATAATCCAAATTCTTCTAAATCCATTGCCGATTTTTCTCGCTCTATAGTTGGTATAAATACTTTTAGCACAGTCCCATATATCACATCACTCGGAATAATGGGCGTAAAAATTCGGGTATCCTCGTTTTTTAAGTTCTCGTAATTGTAGGAAAGAAATCTTTGAGGACTGTTGTTGAATTTGTAGTATTTTTCGGGTGCTAAGTTGTCAAAAATGGGATGATCAGCGGTTTGTGTAGCACTAAATATACCGAGCAAAAAACTAAAGCCCATAAAGATAAAAAAGCCTCTTTGAGAAGTAGCGTTGGAGGTGAGGATACCGCTAATATAACCCATGGGTTTTTGAAAAAAATACAGACCAACAAGACTTCCAAAAAAATTACCATAGACTTCTATAATACGCTCTATTCTCTTATTATCTGGATACTTTTTCATTAAATACTGCATGACTCCAGAAAATAGCATAAACAGAAAGTAGCATCCGATAGCCAATGGAACAATATAGTTCTCAAGTGCAGGAAACACACCTGTGAGTAGATTGAAAATGAGATAGAACAATAGAATAAGGAGTGAAATCGCTATAATCCCAATAATGGCACTGGCTGCTATTGAAAAAATGAGGCTGCAGAAGCGATCTAGTTCTTCGTTGTAAGCAGAAAGGTTGGGATATTTTTCTTTTGTTTTTTTCCAGTATTTTGGACCTGCGCCTTGGGTAGATTGAACATTAATACCATTAGGATAGACCGAATTCAGTCCCAATAATGCAATCCACATACTCCTCAAAAAGAAATGGAGTCCCAAGAAAAAAACGAGGGCGTTGATGCCTGCCAGAATAAGTAGAGAAGTCATCGTCAAAAACCAAAAACCCAGTTCACTAGACTCCAACAAATATCCCTCTATCCAATTAATATAGATTTCTGGAAGCTGTAGCAATCCAGCAATGATCGCACCTGAAATTAATAATTCTGCTTGCCAACTCTGCAATTCTAATAGCTTCAGCCAACTCAATTTGGAGGAGGGCTCTGTGGTAGAATTGAGCATATTGATCTGTTTTTTTTCTTCCATTAATTAATTGATTATGGGTATTTTAAAACCATCCTAAGCTATCTTTATAAAGCTGTAAATAATTGATAGTAAGAAGATGATATAGCCTATTTCAATTTGCTGAAATTCAGGATTATACCTTGATTTGTAGTTTGCGAATCTGACTTCTATCCTCCTCCTATCAGTTAGCGCAGAAGGTGAAATGAACCACTCTTATTCACTAGCTTTTGTCCTTCTGGTAATAATATATTAAATTGAATAGACCAGATGTATAAACCCGATACTGCTGCCCGATTTTTAATATTACCGTCCCAACGATCATCAGGAGTAGTAGATTGAAAGATTAGATTACCCCAACGATCGAACAAAGACAATTGATAATCTGAAATAGAAGGTTCAGAGTTTAAGAAAACTTGGAAATAATCATTTTTACCATCATCATTAGGGGAGAAAGCGGTCGGAACGTAAAAATTGTTATCACAATCTAGGGAGATAATATTTAGCCGAATAGGGAAACTTCCACAATCTAATTGAGCAGTGATTTCATATTCAGCTGCTTCTGTAATGGTCCTTTCAGCACCTTCATAGTCATCCGACCATATAAAATTAATCCCTTCTTTGATTGGTGTATTGGTGAGTTCGTATAAATTAAGTACTAAACTTGTTTCTGTGCACAGCCCCAAGCTGGTATCTACTTCCAATGGAAAAGCATGTAAACTAATTTGATCTACATCAACGTGATAATGATGAAAAGTATTGAAAATATCCGTTGTATCAATTTCGCAAGGCGGTAGTATTTCAAAATTTCCTCGATCAAGCGATACAGCCAAATGCTTTGCTGCTACATTTGCCTCAAAACAGTCGCTGTACGCTAGCCACTCGCTTGTTGCTTCTGCCGCATTTAAAGCCTCGTTCGTGAGGCGCAAGACTGGAGTAGCATTTTCATAGAAATCGTCTTCTTCTACCAGTTGTTCTTCCATAAAATACAGATAGATATGCTTTCTAGGTTCACTTAAACAGTATTCCAGTATGTGCTGTGGTCGCTGTCGTACACCTCTTGGTCGATAATACATTTCGAACTGATACAGCCGCCCAATGTTCAAACTTTCTGTCAGTGCAGTTCCTACATTGTGTCCACCAAACCTTCCACCTTTCATCAAAGCACCTTGTAAATTAGCGTAGTTCAGTCCTTCCTTTGGCTCTCCTCCACTTTTCCACCAGTCCACATCGCTATATGAACAGCCTCTAGTGTGCAAGTAAGGTGCCCAAATGGTCTTCCAATGCGCTAAGAGCCAAAATGCTTCTATTGGACTATTCTGACATCCGAATTCAGTCATTTCTTCAAAACCACCATCCACTACTAAGTTTTGAGCCGCAGCATGAACGTTGATACTGACACAAAGAACAAGACTTATTTTTTTCCACATGGATACAGACTTAAAGTTGAAGTAATGTAGATTTCTCCCAAGTTTTCAATCTGGCTGACACGAAGATACTTAATTTTTAACCCTTTATTAGAATCTTATTGTCTAGAATATACGTATTAGAAGGTTAATATCTGTTTTAAAAAAGGATTAGGTATGTCAGGAAAATACAGCTCGTTGTATCTTAGGACAAGAACATATCTAATTGTAAAAAAAGAGTTTTGACAAGGACAATTTAGTGAAAATTAGATGCGTTCTCTGCTGAAAAAGAACAC
The DNA here is from genome assembly GCA_039201015.1 of Bacteroidota bacterium. Classification (GTDB taxonomy): domain Bacteria; phylum Bacteroidota; class Bacteroidia; order Chitinophagales; family Saprospiraceae; genus JAAUTG01. The sequence goes on from JBCCRX010000337.1 coordinate 3,213, forward strand.
AATCCTATTGATTTTAGTTAAAATAATAGCTCAGGACAGCTACTTTAAGGAGTGAGTAAAATATAACCTACTCCCTTAAGTTACACAGTACACTTAGTCCAATAAGCCTTAAAATATAATTGTTATGAATAAAATTGCTATTTGCACATTAATAATACTGGTGATTGCATTGAATGGCTATGGTCAAAAATTTGATTATGGCAAGGAGATGTCTGGAAACACTTTAAAACAAATTGTGAAATCGGCAGAAGATGCAATACAAATTGATAAGGACTACTATACAGCTATGGTTCGCTATCAAAGAGCAAGAGAAATCAAACCCAAAGAAGTGGATTATGCTTATAAGTATGCAGAAGCAGCTCGATTGGGAAAATCTTACACCCGTGCACAAGAAGGTTATCAAGATGTCGTGAATATGCGCACAGAAGGCACTTACCCATTGACGGAATTTTGGTTGGCACATACAAAACAATTACTTGGAAAATACACAGAAGCAGTCGCTTTATTCGATAAATTTATAGAAGAACAAACAGGTAATGAAGAGGTTGCTTCCTACTATTTGCAACGTGCCAAGAAAGAACGTGCTAGCAGTTTGTGGTCACGTGATATCGCAGAAGAGCAGCACAATGTGGAAGTCGAACATATCGGAGAAGAGATCAATACACCAGGTAAGGAATTTGGTGCATTCATCGTCGGTGATACTTTATTTTATTCTTCCTTAAACTTCGAGAGTCGCAAAGACAACGAACCGACAGAACGTGCTTATTCTCGAATCATGTATTCTGTGAATGGGCAAGAAGGCGTTCAATTGATGAATGGCATCAATGACACCACACGCCACACCGCTAATCTAGCCTACAATGCCGAAAGAACCATTAAGGTATTCACGCGCTGTAATTATTTGACGGCTCGTTCCGTAGAAATTCGCTGCCAAATATACATCCAGAAAAAGCAAGCGGACGGTCGCTGGAGTAATCCTGAACTGCTGCCAAGCGACATTCAGCAGAAAGATTATACCTACACGCATCCCTCCATTGGACGGCACAATGACAACGGCAAAGAATACCTTTACTATGTAAGCGACCAAGGCAACGAGGAGGGGAAACTAGATATATGGACCGCAGAACTGCTAGAAGATGGTAGTTTTGGGACGCCCGAAAACCTGGAAGTAGTCAATACAAAGGAAGACGAAATCACGCCTTTCTTCCATACGCCTTCTCAAACTTTGTATTACAGCACAGAGGGGCAAAGAGGACTTGGTGGTTTTGATATTCACAAAATTACTCGTTCAGCGGGAGAATGGCTGGAAGCAGAAAATATGGGGAAACCCGTGAATAGTAGCCTCAACGATATTTCGTTTACGCTGAATGAAGCGGGTGATAAAGGCTATTTTGCTTCCAATAGAGAAGGTTCGGTCTATTTGGACAAGGAATTTGAACTTTGCTGCGACGACTTATACGCTGCTGAATTTGATATTAAAGTGGAATTACTGGTCAATACCTTCGATGGAAATACCTTCGCGGATTTGGAAGGCGCAACAGTTCGTCTATTAGAAGTCAAGCCAGACGGTAGCATTGTAGAAATAGCAAAGTTGACCAATTCAGAAACCAATGATTTCGTTTTTTATGGAGATCGAGGCAAAAAATATATCTTAGAAGCGAGCCGAGAAGGCTACGTTCAGCAATTGGAAGAGCTAGACATTCCTTTAGATGCACCCGAACAAATCAAGAAAGAAATCTACTTGAACCCAATTACGGTTGATCTAAAGGCATTGACTTATGATATGGATACTGAACTGCCGCTTTCTGGTGTGACGGTTCAAATCATTGAACTCCAAAACGATGGAACGGAACGCGTCGTGCAAGAACAATTCAACGACTTCGGAAATGACTTTTTGTTTCCACTGGAACGCGAAAAAGTCTATGTCATTCGAGCTACTAAGTCGGGCTACAAACCACTAGAAGAACTACAATTGAGCACGGAAGGTTTGACGCAGCCCGAAGTCTTTCTCGCAGAACTTTACCTGAAAAGAAACTCTTTTACCGATTATTTGCCACTAGCAATTTATTTCGACAACGATTATCCAGATGTAGATTCAAGAAGTCGAACCACCAATACGGACTATGCGCAAACGATAGACGATTATTTGGAGCGAAAAGAAGAATATAAATTACTCTTTGCTGAACCTATGGAAGAGGAAGAAGCTTTCTTGACAGCACAAAGATACGAGCAGTTCTTTGAGCGAGAAGTCAGAAAAGGTTACGAAGATTTAGTGGCTTTTGCCGAAGTACTCATTCCATTTTTAGAAAGAGGCAACGAAGTGCGCTTGTCTTTGCAAGGTTATGCCAGCCCAAGAGCAGAAGATCAATACAACTACAATTTAAGTGCAAGACGAATCGTGAGCGTAGAAAACTTCTTCCGAAGCTACAAAGGTGGCGTACTTATGCAATATGTAAACAATGAAAACTTAACCTTTGAAACCGTTCCTCACGGAGAAACGCGTACCAATTTCTTCACCGATTTGATAGAAGATGAACGCAATTCCATCTACAGTTTAGGTGCATCTCTAGAGCGAAGGGTCGAAATTTTAGAAGTGGAAGTGCGGGTAAATGATGATGACACGGACTTTAAGACGTTTAGTTCTAAAGGCGGGAAGAAGTGATTTAATTTGTCGGTAAATACTTGGCAATTCGGCGGTATTGAAGGCTTCAAAGATGATAGTACATTTTTGAAGCCTTTTGTTTTGTAATGATAAAGAGCATACCCATTCAAAAAATAGCATAAGTATTCTTCCTAATTAAAGAAAAAAATGCTTCTTTGTAGCTTATAAAAAACACATCAAGTCAACAATTCAAAACCACATGGCAGTTTTATATAATTTCGGAAATGTACTGACAGACGCCAGTGAATTGGCAGAAAAAATGCACTTGGGTGACTTTTCCGCATTTGTGAAAGCAGCGGAAAAAGGCGAAGACAAAAACTTCGATTTTCGGGCAGGTCGTTTGCATACCAGCGATTTAACAGACAATACAAAATTAGATTTACCAGATTTCACACAGCCAGGCATTGGAAAGCCTTTAAGTGTAGAGATTCTAAGTGTTTACACAGGCGATGCACCGCAGCGATTCTTTGGTGGAAAGAAAGATTTGTTAGTCGTTTCTGGTGTGAAATCGGCACAAACTTATGGTCGTGCGCCCAAAGCACTCAATCAATTGGTAGAGCGTATAGAAGACAACCAGTATTTGCAGCCAGGAGCTTTCACGCAGGGTTCACCAATCGTCTATTACTCGCCCGCCGTAGATGTTTCCACGACGCTTTGTTCCTTTGAATTGGTGGCGGATAGCTTCAATAGAGATTTATTTGATGTGATTGGTCGGTTGTTCAGTGCAGCGGCGGGCTTGCCCATTTTTGCACCAATCAACGGCTACTTAATCGTGGGAGGTAGCTTGGTGAAAATGGCAGGTAAATTGGGTAAGGCAATTTTTGAAACTCGTGCTTTTTTGAAAGAAGACATCGCTTTCCGTTTTGAAACGCCCATTGTTCCGATTGCGCAAGCTAAGCAAATGGTCATTTGCAACGAACGTGATAAAGAAAAATTTATGGGCTTTGAACCTGGTTTGACCAGTGAGATCGGAGGCAATCAACGTCCCGTTTTGCTGAACAAACGCACTGGAAAAGCCTATCGTGGAGATGCTCCTTATGTACTCATCAGTGTGGACGGCAGAAAGCGCGATGCCCTAAAAGAATTTACCCCCAAGCTAGCTTCGGCAGCTATGATTGAGAAATTCTATGGTAATTCTTTAGAAATACAAGAAATTGATATACTTGAAAAAGCAATGTTGCTATACAATGACTTTCACTACTATCAAAAAGCAAAGAAGCTAGAGGAGAGCTTGCTTTCCCCCGATGGTGGACAAATTGATGTAAATTCCGCTGCTTTCCAGAAATCTAAAAATTTACTTAATGCTTATGTCAATAATATTCGTGCCGATGTTTTTCGGAATGATTTGAGTGTGGTGGGTTTTTTGGAGGAGTAGTAAGAAGCTTTTGATTTCATAGTGATTTACAGCTTGGTTAAGAGTATAAGGGAATTTGTAAAATATAATCTACCCATTTTACTTGTTCTTTTTCCTTCACACTACGTTGAAAAGCCTCGCTGATGCCCTGCATCGTCTACGTTTTTCGCCTTGTTTGAAGAAAAAATACCTTCGCAAAATTTGGGTACC
>JBCCRX010000338.1:0-7404 GCA_039201015.1 Bacteroidota bacterium
GAAATTAGTATATAGCTTGATTTCACAAATTTAATTATATCAAAGATACATAAAACACGTCAAAACAGAGTTAACTTATTGATTATCAGATATTTAATTTTTTGTAAAAATCGTGCTTCAAAAATTAAAACATACTCTCAGCGAAACGTGAGTATTCATAGATTATAATTGTTACAGCTCGTAAATGAATAAAATGGGCTTGATAAAGCTACAAGATTAAACTATACGCAATATGATATGTTATTAATTGATGTAAAGACAACACTCACCCGACAAGAATACTCTTCTAAGACTTCACACCATTACAAAGAATCAAAATCATATTGTTTTGATAATCAATTACTTGTATTGCAGGGAAAACGGCTGAACATTTATTTCAGTGAAAAACAAAAAACAAAAAAAATTGCTTAACACTGCCTTAACACTTGACTGGTGTTGTATTTTTTTACAACTTGCAGTCTGAAATGCATAGCAATCTTATCCATGGACATTGATTCATCCCTATACATTACACTTGACAAGAACTCCTACTGTAAATCATTGTAGTCGTATTTATATTATCAAAACAGCATTTATTGGGTAAAATTTACACTTGTCAGATTATGAATCAACCTCCTTCTTTAAAAACTGTCGGAAGAAATTTAATGCTAACGCTTCCGTCGCAGCAGCAACAAGTTTGTCACGTAGAAAAATTCGTGTCTCAAATTTTTTCAAGATTTAATATCAATCAAGACGCCTACGGGAACGTCTTAATAAGTCTCACAGAAGCTGTTAACAACGCCATTATACACGGAAACAGAAAAGATAAAGGCAAAAAGGTAGAAATCTCTTTTGAAAAGTGCAGCAAAGATTTAGCTTTCAGAGTATCTGATGAAGGACAAGGTTTCGATTACGACAGCCTGCCAGATCCAACTGCTCCCGAAAATATTTGCGAGTGTGGTGGTAGAGGTGTTTTTCTGATGCGAGAGCTTTCTGATGTTATTCGCTACACCGATGAGGGCAGAACGGTAGAAATGAGGTTTAAGGTATAATTCGCTTTTCATATGTTTGATGTCTCAGAATCACATTTTCTTAAAGAGGAAGAAAATGTGATTTCTTTTTTTTCGGAGGATGCTCATTTTGAGCTGAGTAAAACAGGTGCGACAACACAGTGGATAGAGGAAGTCCTTCTTCGGGAACAGAAAATTTTGAAACGATTGAACTGCATTTTTTGCAGCGATGACTACTTGCACCGCTTAAATTTAAAATACCTTCAGCACGACACTCTCACCGACATTATTAGCTTTCCATACAGTGAGGTTCCTTTTATAGAGGGTGACCTTTTCATTAGTATAGACCGAGTAAAAGAAAATGCCCAACAACTCTATATACCTTTTTCAAAGGAATTGTATCGCGTTGTCATTCATGGCGTACTACACCTCTGTGGATATGGTGACAAAACGCAACAAGAAGTCAAGTTGATGCGGCAAAAGGAATCAGAAATGCTGGATTTGGCGAAAGAATTTGGTTTGTTGAATGACGAAAAAAAATAACTTGCTGAGTTATTGGAACTTTTTTAACTTTGCATTTCTTTTGAAATTGGATACGCTATATGTCTAATTCTAGAAGAAAAAATGGTGGTTATAGCTCAGTTGGTTAGAGCGCTGGATTGTGGTTCCAGAGGTCGCCGGTTCAATTCCGGTTAATCACCCACAAAGCGCAGCAAGCGGTATTAGTTTGTTGCGCTTTTTTCGTTTTTAAGACTTCTACAAAGTCGAAAGTTCTCTTTTAAAGCCAATCAACTTGCTAGTACTTTAAGTTGTTCTTAACGATACGAGAATAGTTTTTAACTTTGCAGCAATATCTTTGCCACACTAAAAAGCCTAAATTGCAATCCATACCGTTTACAAATTTATACTACTATGAAGTTAACTTATACTTTTATAATTTTTTTATTGACATTTGGGCTGGCCTCCGCTCAAGCACCGTGTATGCCTGATCCTGCTTTTGCGGATACTATAGGCGTTTTTCCCCCTCCCTTTGATTCAATTGCAGAGGATCCTATCGGAGGAATTGAAGAAGTAGCTTGTCTAAACAGACCTTACGAGTTCGTATTCACACTTTCTCTAGGTGATTCTTTAAGAGTACCTGGCTTAGGGGCATTCATAATAGACTCTATTGTGTTAAGATCAGAAGATGCTATTTCGGGACTTCCTTCGGGTTTAAATTATTCATGTGGAACAGAAAATTGTACTTTTTATCGAGATTCAAGTGGTTGTGTAGTCATTACGGGGACACCAGACGCTTCTAATGATCTGGGAGAGTATCCACTCACCATTTCTGGTACTTTTCATTCTGGGTTTTTAGTCTTGGAAGAAACTGTTCCTGGTCCGCTTTTTCCAGGCGTATATAGCCTTGTACTGGAAGCCAACGATTCAGAAGCCTGTACAACTTCAAGTGTTCGCCTAGTGAAGCGTTCGGGCATGCAGATGTCCATTTCGCCAAATCCTGTTTTTGGAACGGCGCAATTAAAACTCAATTTACCCGCTAGCGGTGTCTACGAGTATCGAATCTATAATATGCTGGGCAAAGAGGTCTTCAGCAAATCTGCGCAATTGAGTGCAGGTCGTCATCAATATGATTTGGATTTGAGTTTTTTGAGCAATGGTTTGTATTTGTATTCCTTGAACGATGGAAAAAATCAAATTACGAAGAGGCTAATGGTTAGAAGAGGACTTTAGCAATAAAATACGATAGACTTATGTCTTCTTGAGAGCAAATTCAAGTATCAAGCAAGACTCAAATTTTGGTACTTGAATTTCTTGTTCGCAATGCTAATGCTCTCTTTGAAAAAGCTAGCAAAGATTTTTGATGAAGTCAAATTTCTTTGAAAAAATGGTATTGCCCCAGAGCCATCGCATAGAACACCTTTCCTATTGCAACAAATTTCATCAGCAGTTTCCCACGCTTTTCATAACATACTTTTTTAAAATTCATTCCAATCTGCTTGTTTGGAACTAAGTAATGATAAAACAATAACTTCCCGATTTAGACTTGATCTTTTACTCCCTAAGAGTACTCTAATTTCGGTAATTTATCATTTCATCACTACTAAGGCAATTGCCAGCTTCTTTGCGGAGTAGCTTTTTTCTACTCAAGTTGAATGGTAGCTTAAAGTTGAATACGGTCAACTTAAGAATTTCTACAGGAAGGAATATCATCCTTGCGCCTGAGACGGACGTGATGAAGCAGATAGATTTTGGAAGTGCCTGTCATTGCAAGCGTTTTAGATGACAGCTAAGCTTGAATTTACAATTCATCAGGGTTTTCCCTAAATAAAGACTTGGAATGATTTCAAAAATTTCCTTTTAACAAACATACAAAGTATTCATAATTATGAGAAAATTTACACTACTACTCTGTTGCCAGATTATGCTCCTAGGACTTTACGCTCAAACGGGTTGTCCTGATTGCACGATTGACTTACCTGAAATTCCAGAGGATACCATCTTTTTAGGATTATTACCCGATGGCGCATTGGGCGAAAGCTACGATGCAGATGTCAGTTTTCGATTGCCTAAAACCACAACGCCCGTAGCGGAGAGAGACAGCACCGTGATAGCGGGTCTGAAGATAGACGAGATATTCATTACAGGAATAGAGGGCTTACCCGCTGGACTGAGTTGGGAAGCCAATCAAGATACTTTTAGCGTAGCAGACCTGACGGACGGTTGTGCTAAAATCTGTGGGATTCCACAAGAGCGTGGTGCTTTTAGACTAGAAGTGAGATTGAAGTCAAGAATCTTTGTGGTCACGCAAGAGAGTTCTGCTTTTTTGGATCTATTCATTGCGCCTCCTCTAAGTGCCACGCGTGGCTTTAGTATGCAGAATAATGTCGCTTGTGGAGCAACGCGCGTCAGTTTTCGCAATAATAACCCAAGCCAAAGTGAAGAAGGTTTTAGTTACTGCTGGGATTTTGGGAATGGAAAGACCTCTACCGAAGAGAATCCAGAGCCACAAGACTATTTTACGCCTGGCGAATACGAAGTAAACTACAAAGTTATCATTGACACGGCACAAAGTCGCCTAACTGCTGTGACGCTTATCGAAGGAAGCAATTGCAATGATTTGATAGGAAGACCCGATTACTACATCTCAATTATTGACCCGAGTGGAGAAGAAATCTACTTAGCACGGCATTTCGAGAATCCTGTTTTACCCGTTACTTTCGAGCTAAATATTCCACTGGAAGAGGAAGGTACTTATCTGCTACAGGTCAATGACGAAGATAGTGGACTAGAAGGTTCAGATGATAACTGTGCCTTAATTCCTTTTACTTTTCAAGACAGCTTATTGAGTGCAGATGGCGTAGTAGCCAGTCTTGAAATTAACAATCCAATTGATACCATATTGGCAGCCGATACCGTTTTTGTTTTTCCTTTTCCTGCTTCTCCTAGTATTGCTGTTTCCCTGCCCGATCCATTTTGTGTAGGAACAAGTGCGAGTTTAAAAACTACGCCCTACGAAGACAATTTACAATGGTCGAGAGATGGAGAAGCCATAATAGGTGCTACTAGTTCTATCCTAGAAGTGCGAAATTCAGGTCGATATACAGTGAGTTATACAGCATTAGGAGGATGTACAGTTGCCGCCATGCCCGTCGATGTTGTAGTGAATGAATTACCAGTAGAACCCATTTTTGAAAATACGGATAATTTACTCAATCTTTTGGATGAAAGTATTTTGAATGAAAATACCGCACTGCAATGGTATTTGGATGATGTTGCCTTAGAAGGAGAAAATAGTCCCACACTTTGCGCAACAACTTCTGGCAATTACACTCTTGAAATCGTAGATAATTCTACTGGCTGTATCAATAGTTTTTCGCAAGAAGTCGCTTACGACAGTGAAATCATTAATTGTAATATTTCTAGTGTCGAAAAACTGATACTGGATGCTTTCCGACTCTATCCAAATCCCACGAGTGACTGGATGTATATTTCTTTTTCAAATCCAGACCAAAGGCTCATTGATTTGCGTGTAGTAGATGTGCTAGGACGCATCCAATTGCAACAACAGATTATTGGGAATCAGCGTTTTATTAGTCTTGATTTATCCAACTTAGCAAGTGGCGTTTATTGGTTACAATTTAGCGCAGATAATAGAATGCTGAGTCGAAAGATAATGAAACAGTAAAATGCAATGGAGAATGGAAAACTGAAGATTAAAGCGATAGCCTAGCACGCTCCATTTTCCATTCTCCAATAAAAAAACGCCTGTCATAAAAGTGTCGATTCGCACATTTTCTTTCCTCCGTGTCCTTGCTGTCTGAACAATTGTAATAAATAAGAGTTGAATGATGTCAGTTTACCAATAGGCAATTGACCTCTCTTTTTATTACGACAGCAACATGAAAATAGGAATACTTAAACAAGAAAAAGAAAAACGTGTCAGTCTGGTGCCAAGCGTCATCAAAAAATTGGATAGCCTCAAAGCGAAATTTCTAGTAGAAAAAGGTGCTGGCGAGCAAGCCAATATCAGTGACGAAGAATTTAGCGCAGTTGCTCAACTTTGTGAGCGCGAGGAGTTATTCCAATCTTCAGATATATTGATTAGCGTTCAAGCTCCAGTGGAAGCAGTTCTAAAATCCATTCCTGCCGAACGCATTCTTATTTCTATGTTTGAGTCCTATAATGACGAGCGCATCGTGGAGCGACTAAAAGCGCATAATTTAAGAGCCTTTAGCATGGATATGATCCCACGCACCACACTGGCGCAGTCGATGGATATTCTTTCTTCTATGGCTTCCATTGCAGGCTACAAAGCAGTTTTAACGGCGGCGGAGCATCTTCCACGCTATTTCCCAATGATGATTACGGCGGCAGGCAGTATCCGTCCTGCAAAAGTCTTGGTGCTAGGATCGGGTGTGGCGGGTTTGCAAGCCATTGCTACTGCCAAGCGACTAGGTGCCATGGTAGAAGCTTTTGATGTACGAAAAGCGGCAAAAGAGGAAGTGGAAAGTCTAGGTGCAAAATTTGTGGAAGTAGAAGGAGCGAAGGACGACACCGCAGCAGGTGGCTATGCAGTGGAACAAAGTGAAGAATTTCTGAAACGCCAGCGCGAAGCCGTCCAGAATCGAGCGATCAAAGCAGATGTCATCATCACTACGGCGCAAGTACGTGGTCGAAAAGCACCTACGCTGATTCCTGCCAGCACAGTAGATCAAATGAAAAGTGGCTCGGTCATTGTCGATTTAGCCGCCTCGACTGGTGGTAATTGTGAATTGAGCGAAAATGATCAAATTATCAACCACAAGGGCGTCATCATTGTAGGCGACTCTAATTTAGCAGCAAGCATGCCACAAGATGCTAGTACTCTTTTTGCAAATAACATTGCCAATTTCTTGAAACTTATTGTGAAAGAAGGAGCGCTGCATATCGATATGGAAAACGAAATTGTATCCTCTGCATTCATCACGAAATAGCAAGGCCAGCAATAGAAAAAATTAAGGCGCAATGCTTTGAGATTCAGACTAAAAGATATGGAAATTATACAATTTTTCAACAACAACCTCATCATCATTTACTTACTTATCTTCATCGTTATTCTGGGCTTTGAAGTCATTTCAAAAGTGCCAACTGTCTTGCATACGCCTTTGATGTCAGGGGCAAATGCGATCAGTGGTGTGGTCATTATTGGTGCCATCATTCTGATCCGACAAGCCGAAGCGGACGATTATCTGACACTGGGTATTGGAACACTTGGCATTGTACTAGGAATGATTAACGTAATCGGTGGTTTTGCGGTCACCGATCGTATGCTGGAGATGTTCAAGAAAAAGAAAAAGTAAGAGCTTGTTTGGATTTTAATCTTTGAGGCGAAAACGAGCTATTTTTTGCCTTGAATGAGGGAAAAGAGCCGTTTGTAGAACAATCATGTAATTTCCAAACAAGCTCTAATAAACAGATGGCAGATTTTAGCAGTTAGAAATCAGTAAATACTCAATCAACGAAAATGATCTTTCAAGATTCAAACTAACTCTAACGAAACCGAACTGCCTCAACCCAAGCCAAATAAAACTAGACCAGTTCAGCTCATACAAAAACAACTCATGTCTGTATTCATTATCAATCTATCCTATCTCTTAGGAGCTTTGGCTTTTGTGCTTGGCTTGCGCCGATTGAGTTCGCCAGATACCGCTCGCCGAGGAAATATTCTAGCTGCTATCGGAATGGGTATTGCCATTCTTGCTACTCTTTTCAATCCCGCCATTATTGGGAACAACAACTATGCTTGGATTTTCGGCGGTATGCTCCTCGGTAGTGCGATCGGTTGGGTGGCCTCCAAGCGCGTTCAGATGACGGCAATGCCACAAATGGTCTCCATCTTCAATGGTCTAGGTGGTGCTTGCGCAGTGGTTTTGGC
>JBCCRX010000339.1:0-7403 GCA_039201015.1 Bacteroidota bacterium
ATAGAACCGAGTTCCATATTGGCAGCCGTTGGTTGGTAGCCGTAGTCCGAATTTAGGTAAACATCTCCTGGTCCTAGTACGATAGGTTGAGTTTGTTGATTGTCGGGCATGGTCGCTAAGTCACCAAAATCATCTGGATCACCTGTCTGTGCGTAATTCGTCGTGTTCAATATATCGTGACTGACTGGAACGCCCGTGACGGCAGGATCAGAGCTAGTTACTTCCGTTGTGTAAGCCCCTGGTGTCAGGTTGTCGAATAAGTAATAACCATTTTCGTCGGTAGTGGTGGTAGCGGTAATATCATCCGCCGTACCGAAGATGCCATCTGGTCCTGCACATGTTAAAGTAATCTGCACACCACTGACACCAACTTCATTTGGGTCTTGTACACCATCGCCATCACTATCTATCCAAACTCGATCACCTAGAGCAGCCGTGTTGTCTGCACCCGTGCTTGGGTCGTTTACATCTGCTGTCGGATTATAATTATAGCCAAAGTCGGCAGTGAGGTTTTCTTCGCCAGGATCAAGTGTGATGGCATAGCCATTACCAGAATGGTCTTTATTTCCTAAGTCTCCATCATCATCCACCGTATCGGCGTCGCTGCCATCTACTACATTAGTGTTGATAGTGGTTTGACTGAGTGCACTATTAGGTAGCGTATTGGTAGTACCATCTTCTCCATCCAAGACATCTACAAAGTAGTCGCCTGCTGATAAATCGGTGAATAAATAACCTCCATCACTATCCGTGTAGGTAGTATCTATTGGATTACCATTTCCATCTTTCAAGACAACCGCAACGTTTGGTATCCCTACTTCTCCTTCGTCTTGGAAACCATCACTATCTTCGTCTATCCATACGTAATTGCCAATACTGCCAAGTGGCTGCTCTGGTCTAAAACCAGCATCTAAGGTTGGATTGTTTTCACCTGGTCCACCTGTCGTGAAGGCAATAACTGCATTTGCACCGTCCTCCATTGCATCAGAATCAGATAAATCGCTTAGATTGTTATTATCTGCTACGCCACCTGTGTTTTGTGTTGTAATATTCAAATCTGTCAAAGCGGATTGAGCCGTTGGAATACGAATTTCGTAGGCAGTGTTGTAGTCCACCTCGTCGTCATCACCATTGAAAAAAGACCAATCTTCATTTTGTCCATAGGCATTTGTACCCGCTTCGCTGAATAGGTACTGTCCGTTTGCATCAGTAGTCGTTTCTGCTACTTTAGTATCTGCTATTCCATCGCCATCGGTGTCTGCCCATAATTCTACCGTCACCCCTGCGATACCGCTTTCACTTGGGTCTTGGATGCCATCTCCATCGGTATCTTCCCAGATGTAGTTTCCAACTTGTAATGGAGCTGCTTCTCCTACTAGCTCCAAATCTCCCAAACCTGCGCCTTTGTCAAAAAAGTCATCTTCGTTGTTGTCACCATCAAACACTCTGAATGCTCTGACAAGTGTTCCATCTTCCGTATTAGCTGTTCGGATACCACCATCTCTGTTCACATTTGGATTTACACTACCTCCTTCGAGGGGTACAGGATTCATTTGTGTAAAAATGACGTTTTGTGTACCCATTTTCAGTGCCAATGCACCGTGAGAGGATTCTTCGTGTCCAGGATTGGTATTACTACCATTTGTATTGAGATAAGTTCTATTAGAACCATCAACTACGAAAAATTCTCCACCCCCTGGTCCTTCATCGTTGTTTTGTCCACTTGTAGTTACCCCCCCGCTCATTGCATTACTTTCCAATGTCCAACTACTTACGCCATCAAATTCAGCCCGCAGAATATCGCCTTGTGCTTCGAGTGCAATATTAATATTCCCCGTCAAGAAATTAGGGTCAGGGTGGCGTATTTCCCATCCTGCTTGGTCGCCTGAGCGATCACGAAAACCCAATATTAAGTCATTATCTTCATTGAATTCTATATCTGCTAAAATAGGGACGCCATAACCTACGTCTCCTCCTCTTTTAGGGAAGTCATCTGGATCATCTATCCAAGTAAACCATCCTGCTGACCGTCTTTCTTGACCAGGATTTCGAGTTGGATCCATATCTACATCACAAGCAGTTTCTGCAACAGTTACGCTACATCCTCTTTCGTAGGTAAGATCGGTAATTGAGAATACAGGATTAGTGGAATAGGTTTTACTGATAGGATCAAAGCTGTAGATATGTGCCTGTAGATCGGCTATATCACCTGTTGACTCTCCGCTACAAACTAAGCCTACATAAACAACACCTCTATGTACTTCAATAGCAAATGGGCGTACATCTCCATTAGCCGCACAACCTGGATCAGGGACTGGATACTGCCCTATTTGGCTAAGCATCGTTGGAGCTTGTCCTGTCGGTCCAATTGGAATTTCTAGCAACTGACGATTGAATAAGTCCATGACCCAAAGCGTTTCATCATCTGATCCCATGTCCATATCTCCGAAACTGGCTTTGCTTACCAAAGGAAAGGCATCGTAATCCTCGTCAAAATCTGTTGTTCCTGTGCGTGGATCCGTTCCTACATCCAAGCCTAGAGCCTCTAAATCTATGAATAAAGAAGGCGAACTGGAATTGAGTGATGTACGATAGATTGCGCCTATACCATCTGGCCCTAAATCTACGTGTCTTTTGAGCATAGATGCCATGAAGAGTGTAGAAGTTTGTCTTTGATAAGCGACACCATAGGTAGCCCCAATCTCTCTCAAATCCGCTTCTATGAATTTGTTAGTAGAAGCCGTGTAGGTGGCGATACTATTTGAACCTGGTGCGCCTCCTGAATTAATATCAAAGGTAATGACGGCATCCTGTACACTATTTGGAATAGAATTTCTCTCTCCATCTACATAGCAAGGCACAGCAATACGAGTGTCATCCGCACAAAATTCTTTTGGGTCAATTAATGCTACATCAGCACTCTCTCCATCATTAACAAAGAAAGTCGTGGTTGTTCCCGCTGCTCCTGGTTCTAGATAAAAAGGAATATTGGTCACTTCTATTCTGAACGGACCACCTGAACCTGGGAGGGTATAAGAACCATCACCATTGTCCGTTAAAACAGTGGCTGTTCCTGCATCATCAAAGGCAGTTACCGTTACTCCTGCTACGCCTGGTTCGCCTGCACCATCATCTACGCCGTCATTGTCATAATCTTCAAAGACGTTGATGGTCACTGCTAGGACAAAACTAATCGTGGGGTCGATCACTAGGGAATAGTTTGGATCATAGTCGCCGACTTCAAAACCCAATGTTGCATCTGATAAGGTAAAAGCACTTTCAACAGCGATGCGTTCACCTTCGATTTCTTGATAGCTTACAGGTGCGGAATGATGAATTGCTCCTCCATCAATGGGAATAATAAGTTCCCCACTTGAAGAGATATAAGCATTTTCTATGTTATCCAGCTTTAACTTTACCTCCTCTACTGTTGCGTGAGGAGCTAGCTCAATATCATAGGCTAAATCTCCGTTTTCCTTTTTATAGAGTACGATGTCTGTTTGCTCAAAAGCATTCTTGTAGATCGCTTTTTGGCTGGAAATGATGGGTTCATTTTTCTTTTCTTGTGCAAATGCTATTGTAGTTGTTGCTTGAGCACCAGACGGAAGGATTTCAATAGCATTGTTTGCTAAGGTAATTTGATAATCCTCAGTTTGAGCTATATATTGGTCTTGCTCCTTTTCAAAAACATGACTTTTATTTGCGCTTTCATTACAAGCCATCCCCAGCAAAATAAATAAGTAAAGACTTATTTTAGAAAGGAAAACAACGCAATATTTTTTGGAGTAGGTCACTCGTAAATAGTTGTCCATATTACATTTTTGTTAAAAACCGATTAATAAATACTTGATAAATCTTATGCCTTGTGTTTTTATTAGAGCGATAGCATCTTGATTTCTGCTCGAAGTTCTTCTTTGAAAATCATGTGAAAAGAAGTAGCATAAAAAACGTCACAGCTAGCCCTGCGCATGCCTGAAAGATTAGCCTAAAGCATAATGAATATGATGTGTAATCGAATTTCGGTTGGAAAGACTTGGATGTGTGTGCTATACGATCGCTTTCATATCAAATGATATTGAGCAGTACTGCTTTTCATATTATTGGCTTGCGCAAACATATTCTAATATATTATATGACTGTCCTCAGAATTGACTAACTTAGATTTTATGTAGATGGAATGGTAAGAAGTGTGTTTTAAAACGATTCAATGTTTTACCTTCATTTTTCGGCTTTTTATCTACATTAAATCCTTGTTTATCCTTTTCGGGTGAGAGGCTATTGAGGTAGGAGTTAAGGATAGTTACAAAGTTTTCCCTCCGCATACTCCACCTTGCTTTTGTTGAAATACTAATAGGCTCGCCGCCTGCGGCGGCTCGCAATAGGGGTTTGGGGGAGAAACACAATATTGGGCTAAAAGCCCAATATTGTGTTTCTCCCCCAAGATCCCCCCTGTTTTCGCCGCGAAGCGGCGGAAACTAAGAAGACTTAAATTTTAGTAGGGTAGAGTTCCCTCAGCGCAGGTTTGATGTACAGACAATATGATAGCACAAATAAATATTCAGGTCTTGCTCTTAATTTTATTATTGATCTCATTGGTAGGCTTAGTGATCTTGTATGTGGTCTATCGCAAACACAAAAAGTATATTCGACAGTTGGAAATACTTAATTTTACGCTACAAAAAAGTAAAAAGCAAGTGCTGCAAACCAATGAAAAGGTAGATGGATTCGTACATACTATTGCACACGACCTTATTAATCGCCTGCACAATATAGCACTACTAGAACAGATAGAAAGTAACGAAAAGCAGTCAGACCAACTACAAAGTTTCAAAAATAGGGTGTTGTATAAAATCAACCATTTAATTACTTATTGTGAGGATTTGCTATCGTGGTCAAGAGGAAATATGGAAAGCATAGGTAAGGTGTCCAATCTCTCCGATGTTCTAGCGCAACTGCTGAGCGAGTACGAAGCTGTAATTAGTTCCAATCACATTACAGTCATCAGTGCTGCTTTACCCAAAGTACAGCTTCCACCACCTATAGCTGAGCAGGTGCTTGCCAATCTACTAGACAATGCCATAAAGCATACGAAGGACGTAGTGGACAAACCTAAAATTGAAATTTCAGCCTCTCCAAAAGGGCGAAAATGGATCGTTCAAGTGAAAGATAATGGCAGAGGAATTGCTCCAAATAAGTTGGATCAAATCTTCACTAAGACCAGCCAGCATAGAGGGCTTTCCCTTGTGAAACATTACCTAAGTTACTATGAATCAAATATTTGGGCAGAAAATAATGCAGATGCAGGGGTAAGTTTTTATTTCAGTGTTGAGGGAGCTGCTACTTAAACCAAGGAATGCGGTCTAGTAGATAGCTTTTGTAAGAAGGCCCAAGAGGAATAGTAGAATTTTCCATTTTTATAGAATTGTCTACTAAGTTAACAGAATCTACCAAATCAACATTGACGACGTGTGCCCGGTGTGTACGTATGAAATTACGACCTAATTTTTTTTCTATCTCTTTTAAGGTCATTCTGATGGGATACTTTCTATTGTCTACTACACAATAGACAAACTTTTTGTCCGCCACAAAATAACTTACTTTTTCAGTTGCGATGGCTTTGTAGTTATTCCCAACTTTGACGAATATCCTATCTGTTGGCTGAGTAATGGGTGTTCTATTCAAGGAACTGTTCGTCTCCGTTGCCAGATCAATTGCTTGGAGCAGCATTAATTTGTCCAACTGTTTGTTTAAAAAGGCGATGGGTTGCACTGATTTACTTGCTGTGTAATGTCTTTCATTGTACAGCGAGGTCAAAAAGATGACAGGAATGCTAGGGTCGATTGCTCGAATGCGTTTGGCTGCGTCTATCCCCGTTTGTTTTCCGCTTCCTAAGTCAATATCAAAAAGACAAACATCTATTTGTTCTGAATCAAAATATGATATACATTCGTTAAAGTTGTGGGCAGCGGTGATGCTAGTAATACCAATTTGATGCAGCAGCATAGTCAATAGTTGAAGAAAATCTGAATCATCTTCAAGGAGCAGTAGTCTTGTAGCCTTCATTTACGTATTCACTTAGTGCCTTTTGAATGAAAGGCAAGCGATTAAAAATTTAATTACACATTTAAGGGTTTACATCAACATATTCGGACGAAACTTAATACAGCAAGTAAGTGTTAGAATAATTGATGCAGTGACTTATATGCAAGTAATCGTATGTTGTACTGAATTGAAAATGAAAGCATCAACAATCACTACCCAAAAGTGTACCTTCAGTTCCAAATTTGAGCTGCACGAGTTTTACTTTTCTTAAAAATTTATCTGAATTTGCTTTGAGCTATTACTTTCGCACAGGCCTAGTGTTAAGTTAGGAGCAATGTGAGAAAATTGCGCAACAAGTATGCTCAGTGAGTCTCTTCAAACGACCAGTAAAGGATGGCAAAAAGGTATATACTTCATCAGGCTAAGAATTAAACTTTTACAGGGCGTCTTTTGCTTCTGGGCATCCCGTCCGCTAGCGGTTCTCTTCATTGAAAAGATACTTAATCTTTTCTGCAAGCACCATTGCGAGAATATCACCTCCTCGCCTTGGTAACTAAGGCTATCAGGCTGCGGACTTCTTCGTTCAGAAATAAAATACGCTCCTCTAAATTGTCTACTTCTTAACCTAGTGAAGTATATACCTGATCTTTTCTCAAATTATAGACATATTTATCTGAGTCACAAAAGTAGATTGATGCTTTAGTGCTCAAATTGCTGGTCTTTATTGATAGGTGTGTGCGAAGTCTAATTTTACTTAGAATCATTCTGCTTCAATGTTAGAAGTTCGTACAACAGTTATGCTCAGTGTGTTTCTGTTCATAAAAAAACTTTAGGCACGCTTGCTGCGCGATCTAAGGAACTTTCTCGGATTCATTCCAAGCATTACTCAAAAGTTCGTACACACCTAAAATTATAAGTAAAAAATTGCTACTGCTCAACAATAGATTATCCACATTTAAGTTATTGTTCAGGATTTAGCATAGCACAAAAGCAATAATATAGCTGTTGGTTGGCGTTAGTAAAATGATGTCGCGGTTGGTGCAGAGAGCAATCTGAAAACCATCCAAAAGTCGTCAAAGTACAACACAGTTTTGCGTTCCTTTCGCTTATGGGAATTTGTAAGGAATAAGATACTCGCTATGACGAAGCTAATTTGATTTCAAAAAGGGCTTCAAAAATTAGGCATCCGTACGGATGGCTCATTTTTTAAGTGCTTTTTAAAAGTAAGGAAGCGCGTCAGAGTGTGTAGATTATTTTTTACAAGTTCCCTAAAACTTGAAATTCAAAATTATACAAATGAGATTATTAAAGCTGTTGGTATTCGCTCTTGCTACCATTTTAACGGTAAGCTCTTGTGGTAA
>JBCCRX010000340.1:0-7393 GCA_039201015.1 Bacteroidota bacterium
GTAAGGAAGCAATTAAAAAAAGGTGGAATGAACTTAGAGCAAAGAATTGATGCGATAAGCGCTTTAAGCAGACATTTGGCAGAAGAAAAAGACGAATATTTGTTGGCTGTCCAGCAAAGAACTTATCACAATAATCAGTGGTTTACTATCGAAAATCAACAGTACGCTACTCGATCTATTGTCTCTCAACTTCTGAATGCGCAACACTTGAGCCAATGGCTTGCTCCTTATAATATTCCTGAAAAAAATATTCCTAAAACGGTAGGTATGGTTTTATCGGGCAATGTGCCGCTGGCAGGCTTCCGTGATTTACTTTTTGTGTTTCTGGCAGGTCATCGCTGCGTGATTAAACTATCCGAGCAAGACCAATACATATTGCCCTATTTCATCAGATTATTGGAAAAAATTGATCCTGCCACAAAAGGCTATTTCTCTATTGCAGAAAAGCTAAAAGGTTTCGATGCCGTCATTGCAATGGGAAGCAATGATAACATGCGCTATTTTGAAGCTTATTTTGGCAGATATCCCAATATCATTAGGAAAAATAAACATGCAGTAGCAGTACTCGACGGTACAGAAACACAAGAAGCGCTAAAAAGCTTGGGAAGTGATATTTTTCGGTATTTTGGACTGAGCCGCCGAAACATTTCTAAACTATACGTTCCAGAGAACTACGACTTCGAGCCACTGCTAGAAGTACTACACGAACACAAAGAAATCGTACTGAATAGCAAATACAAAAATAATTTTGACTATCACTATGCCATTTACATCATCAACCGAGCAAAATATTTAGCCAACGGCTGTATCATCTTGAGAGAAGCAGAGGCGATTGCTTCTCCTATCGCCAATTTGCACTATCAATATTATCAAAATACGACACAACTACAAGCTGACCTGAAACGACAGCAAGAAGATATTCAACTGATTAGCACAAAAATAAACCTCAATGGACTGCCTACTACTCCGCTAGGAAGCGCATTTCAAATTTCACTCGGTGATGCAGAAAGTGTAGAGACCATGCAATTTTTGCTCAAACTATCAAATTCCCAAAACGCTGATTGAATCCTTGAACGCCTTGTAAGCCACCTGTATGCACAATCAAAATGCGACTTTTTGGAGGGAAGAACGCTTGCTCAATTAGATCAAAAATGGCGTAGAAAAGTTTGCCTGTGTAGATAGGATCGAGCGGAATTTGTTGTGCTGATTTGAATTGATTGATGAAACGAATCAGTGCTGGTTGGAACTTGGCGTAGCCGCCAAAATGGTAGTCGTTGAAAATTTGCCAGTTTTTATAGGAAGGTTCATCACCAGATGCTGGTGATTTCTGTTTTTGGGAATTCGATTGATTCGCTTTTTGGTGCAGTAAACGCTGGACTTCTTGTCCCAAAAAATTTCCTTTCAGAGCAGCAACGCCAATGGCTTGACTTCTACCTCCTAAGCCTTGCACTATGCCCGCTAAAGTACCGCCCGTTCCGCAACAAGTGCAAAAATAATCAGGTAAAGTTCCCGCTAATTGTTGCTGTGTTTCTGCTACCAATTCCGCACAACCCTTCACAGCCAATTCATTTGTTCCGCCTTCTGGTAAGAAGTAGAAATCTTCCTGCACCAATTCCTTGGCCAGCGAAAGTCGGTCGCGTTCTCGAAAGTCTTTGCGCGATACACGATACAATTTCATACCATGATCGACGGCTAGTTGCAAAGTCGGATTCAAGGGCAAAAGAATTTCTCCACGAATGATACCAACCGTTTGGAAATCAAAAAGCGAACCTGCTACGGCCGTTGCCGCAATATGATTGGAAAATGCGCCACCTAAAGTGAGCAAAGTGCTTGCTTGCTGGTCTTGGGCGGCTTGTAAGTTGTACTTGAGCTTTCGCCATTTATTACCAGAAACGAAAGGATGAATTTGATCGTCTCGCTTGATAAAAACGTCGAGTTGTTGCTGCCTAAAAAGCGGATGTTCTAGCTTCTGAATAGGACTTGGTAGCCGAAAAGTATTCGTCATTGCCAAATCACGTGCTTCCCTCTGCGCAAATATTGTTTGATGTTCATCCAAAACACTACAAAAAGGTAGAAAATGATCGGTGAGCCTAAAGTAATAAAGGAAATATAGATGAAGTAGATGCGCACCCTAGCAGAAGGCAAGCGCATTTTTTCTCCGATGTAGGCACAGACACCGAAGGCAGATCGTTCTAATGCGTCTCTTAATTTTTTCATTTTGATAAATGTTTCGGTAAAATGCTAGCCTTATCCAAAGATACAGTATTTTACTGGTTTTTGTACGCCAATTGACTAATGATAAAAGCTTTAATTTGTTCAAAAAGAAGAATAGAAACAGCAAAAATGATAATCTACTGCTATAAAAATTCCGCTTCTAATCAACGAAAAATAGGATAAAAACGGAAGTGTCTTTATCCTATTATAAGTTTTATTGGAATGCTGTATCAGCTACAGCTTGCTAATATTCTAATCACTAGAAGTAAATCGCAAAACGATACTCAAAATATACCAAAACAACAGCATCAAAGAAGAAAACAAGCCCAAAGAAGCTGCCACATACTGCTCTTTGTGGTATTCGTGGATGATATTAGAAGTTTGGTAAAGAATAGAACCCGCCGCCAAAGCTACCATAGCGAAAGAGAACCATAGACCCAAATTAAAGCCAAACAGAATACCTGCTGCGATCAATCCTAGCGCAATGAAACCACCAATCGTGATGATCTTACCCAAAAAGGAAAAATCCTTCTTCGTTAAAAAAGCGACGGCAGAAAGTCCAGTGAATAAACCAAAGGTCAAGAGTGCGGCTTGATTGATTAAAGTCAAATCACCTGTCACAGCAATTGCGATGTAAATCAGAGGTACAAAAATGAAGGCTTGCGCCAATACGTACAGCAACAAACCAGCGTACTGCTTGCTGCGATCTGTGGTACTGCTTGCCCATTTCGTAGCAAAGCTAGTGACAAACATAAAGCCCCCCAGCACCAACAGCCAAGTCATGCCTTGCGTCATTTTCAGGCCTATTTCTACAATAATTGGTGTATTCAAGAATAAGGCTTCCACTACAATGAACGCCAGCACCGCCAGTGCCAAATGCGTATAGGTTTTTCGGATAAAGTCTGCGCGATCCAGTTCTGATTCTTGAGCAACTGGTTTCAGATAATCTAAAATTTGATTTTGGTTATCCATATTGTTTGTTTAATGAAAAAATGAAGTATTAAAGGATTCCTAGCAATATTACGATATAAACGGTAAAATAGTTCTGTTTTTTTTGCAATTTTCGCGCTGCTTGAAACCTACCTTCTTGAACGGCAGACAGGCTTCAAAAGTCTATTGTTTTATTTGCTACAATTAAGCATAAGACCAATTACAATTGAGTCATTTCTCCATTTCTATTTCCACCAAAATCGGATAGTGTTCCGAAAATTTTTGAGTGAAATCATCTTTCAAAACACTCGCTTTTTGATATTCAGACTTTAAGTTCGGTGAAATCAACACATAATCGGTGCGATAAGTACGATAATCGGGTACATCGGCTGCTTTTTTGGAAGGGAAAGTACTTTCTATTATTTCTCCTTCGCGCATCATCCCTACTGGGTCAAGCAAGCCCGCTGTGGTCAGGCGCGTCAATAATTCATAGTTTCTGGAACGGGCGTAGCTCGCAATTTGACGAATCACCTCCCTATTGGCTCGGTCTTTGATCGGGACTTCCCGAAACCGCTGTGAATAAATAGCACTGTCCGCTTTCGCATAGCCTTCGATCTGTCCCAAAAGCATGACTTTCTTATTGTCCGCCAGTTGTTGTTCAATGTCTTCCGCCAATGTCTCTATCATGGCTTGACGATGCTTGAAGCTGTCTTGATTGACTTGCACGACGTAAAGCTGAATATCTTTAATGCTTGCCTTTAGAAAGGCCTCCGATGCCACTACTTTGATCGGATGCTTGGAAGTCAATGCAATATGATTGTTCTCGCCCTTCAGGATCGCCACATTTTTATGCTTCCATTTTTTTGCTGCTTTTTCTAAGTCCTCCTGCGTTTCTTGCACGCCTTGAAAAGCAGCAATATCAACCTTTTTGTCCTTCATCCACGCTTGTAGGCTTTCCACTTTTTCATCGAAACCCTCCGAAAGATTGTAATTGAGAATATTGGTGTTTACTTGGGAAAAAACGATTAAACTGTTGAATAGAAAAAATAATAAAATTGTAATTCGCATGAAATTTCTTTTATGTTGGATTACTAAAATAATGCTGAATGATTAAGCTCAATAACAAAAGGCTGCAAATGTAACAGCTTCTCCCTTTCTTTCTGGATAAGCACATTTATAAAATAACATTTTTGCTACCTTCGTCACAACGTATTTCAATGTTCATTTAACTAAAACATTCTATTAACACAACTTCTAGCACTTAAAGTATGCGTTATTTAGTATTAATTGTAAGCCTGATATTTATTCACGCTTGCCGCCAAGCTCCGAAAATTTCCGATGCACCAATTTACGAAATAGATCAAAACATCACGGAAGATTCTGCTATGGTGGTGTCGCCGCATCCTCTGTCTTCTGATGTCGGAGCAGCTATATTGGCGAAAGGCGGCAATGCAGTAGATGCGACCATTGCAATGCAGTTTGCGATGGCGGTGGTCTATCCAAGAGCAGGAAACATCGGTGGTGGCGGATTCCTAGTGATTCGAGCAGCAGACGGCAGCGTAGATGCCCTAGACTATCGAGAAAAAGCACCTGCTGCGGCTAGTCGGGATATGTATTTGGACAGCGCAAAGAATGTCATTCCTGAATTGAGTACCGCAGGACATCTGTCAAGTGGCGTACCAGGAACCGTAGCGGGCATGTGGTCGGCACATCAAAAATATGGACGTTTAAGTTGGAAGGAGTTGGTGCAGCCCGCTTATGAGTTGGCTAAAAATGGCTTTCAAATCACCGCAACGGAAGCAGCGCGCTTAAATAGATTTCAAGTAGCTTTTCGAAAATACAATACCGTAGAAAATATTTTCACCAAGCAAGACACATTCCTGAAAGGCTTTTCACTGCTACAAAGTGATCTGGCAAATACCCTCGCGCTGATTCGAGATCAAGGGAAAGCGGGATTTTATGAAGGCAAGACCGCACAATTGCTAGTAGAAGAAATGCAACGGGGGCAAGGCATTATTACGTTGCAGGATTTGAAAGACTATGATGCTCAATGGCGCGAACCCATTACAACGCCTTACAAAAATTACCGCTTCATTTCCATGCCACCGGCTTCGAGTGGCGGAATAGCGGTGGCGCAAATGCTCAAAATGATCGAAGATTACCCTTTGCGTGAATACGGCTTTCATAGCATAGATGCGGTGCATTTGATGGCGGAAGTCGAGCGTCGTGCTTTTGCGGATCGGGCGGTGCATTTGGGCGATAGCGATTTTTATGATGTGCCTGTCGATAGCTTGCTCAGCGATGCCTATCTAGCCGCTAGAATGGCAGATTATGATCCTATCTTACCTACGCCTAGTGATGATTTGGATGGAGGTGATTTTGAAGTTTTGTTAGAAAGTTTTGAAACGACGCACACTTCCGTGGTAGATGCGGAAGGCAATGCGGTTTCTGTGACTACGACTTTGAATTTTAATTATGGCTCAAAAGTAGTCGTGGGCGGTGCTGGTTTTTTCTTGAATGACGAAATGGATGACTTTAGCGCAAAACCAGGCGTTCCTAATCAATTCGGTTTGATTGGAGCGGAAGCCAATGCCATTCAGCCAGGAAAGCGTATGCTGAGTTCTATGACACCAAGTATTGTAGAAAAGGACGGAAAATTATTTTTGGTCTTGGGTGCGCCAGGTGGTTCTACGATTATCACCGCCGTTTTCCAAACCATAGTCAATGTCATAGAATTTGATATGGATTTGAACGAAGCGGTACAAGCAGGGCGTTTTCACCATCAGTGGCGACCCGATGAAATCTGGATTGAAGAAGATCATTTTCCTACTGCGGTAAAGGACAGCTTAATCGCCAGAGGATATGCTTTTAGAGAAAGAGGACGTATGGCAGTTGTGAAAGCCATTGAGGTTTTGCCGAATGGGGATTTGAATGGCGTAGGAGATCGGCGAAATCCAGATGATGATGCGGAGGGCTTTTGAGGAAACGCTATTTAAAGATGCTAAAATTCTTGTACTTGCGAAAGAACCTCCTAGCTTCTTAGAATCAGCTTTTTTCTTTTAGTACTTTTAAAAGCCGCTCGTTTTCTGTTTTTGTACCTATCGTGATGCGCAAACAATCTTCACAAAGTGGCACTGTAGAACGATCGCGTACAATGATCTGATGCTGCACCAAATAATTGTATAAGACCTTGGGTTCAGCTACTTTTACCAATAGAAAATTAGCGTTGGAAGGATGTATTTTTTTGATGAAATCAAATTGAGTGAGTTGCTTTGTAAGGCGTTCGCGTTCTGCTGTGATTTCTCTTACCCAAGCAGCTTGTTGCGGCTGCTTTTGCAAGGCTTTTAAAGCGGCTTGTTGTGTGAGTAAATTGACGTTGTAAGGTGGCTTTACTTTATTGAGATAATGAATGATTTCCTCCGAAGTATAAGCGATTCCTAGACGTATCGCGGCCATCCCCCAAGCCTTGGAAAAGGTTTGCATGACCACCAAATTAGGATAATCTGCTAATAATTGATTGTAGCTTTTTCCCGCATCAAAGTCCGTGTAAGCTTCGTCTATCACCACAATGCCTTTGAAGTTTTCCAGCAATTTAATGACTCTTTTTTGCTCAAAAGCATTGCCCGTTGGATTGTTAGGCGTGCAGACGAATAGTAGTTTGCTCTTGTCGTTGGTGGTGCCTAGTATTTTTTCTACATCTGGCTGAAAATCAGAACTTAGCATCACATTTTTCACTCCTACATCTGCAATAGCGGCACTGACTTTATACATGCCATAAGTGGGTGGCAGACATAGAATGTGATCTATGCGTGGTTCGCAAAAAATCCGAATCAAAAGGTCAATGACTTCATCACTGCCGTTGCCAAGGAAAATATTTTTAACAGGTACTTTCTTGATCTTACTCAAAGCTGCCTTGACTTCTTTTTGTAAAGGATCGGGATAGCGATTGAAACCCGTATCATTCGGATTTTCATTAGCATCCAAAAAGACCTCTGCCGCTCCCACAAATTCATGCCGTGCAGAAGAATAAGGTGCTAATTGTAGGATATTATTGCGCACTAATTTATTGATTGATGTCATATTATTTTTTCTAAGGAACGAGGAATGAATAAACTGAGGTTCTTGACAAGATATTTTTGTGCTAATGGAGGCAGAAAAATCGCAATCCGCCTTAGGCGGACATAAGACTTTTTCTAACGAAAAGTAGCGCAAAACCTGTTCGCCTAAAGCGTAAAGATGAAGTCAAGAA
>JBCCRX010000341.1:0-7369 GCA_039201015.1 Bacteroidota bacterium
AATTCGCCGCTTCTCCCTTTAAAAAACCTTGATCAAATCATATGGGCTCGACTTGTCCGCCTAAGGCGTGACGCCCATATGATTTGAAGATAAACGTGAGCTTCCATAAATAATGCTGACCAAATGAAATCATTCAGAACCTCTATTCTTCGTTTTTTTTAGGCTATTTTTCCGTAATAATAGCGTAAAATTAGTATTCCCGCCGATATATCTGAAATCATCTGTGCATATCTTTGCATAAGAATGCTGATGCGATAAACTAGAATGCTAATGGATTCTGTTATACTGCAAACGGGGTAAAAGAGTGCTTTCATTTTTGAAAAAAGATAGGTTTTGTTCACATCATTTACCGCTAAATTTTAGGGTAAGTTTTCGCTGAGGAGGAGGTCGACACCTCCTCAGCGAATCAAGGTTTTTTAAGGACAAAGAAGCGAGAATCGCTTCTTTGTCCTTAAAACCTTGATCAAATTTGGCAGGCTCGATGCCGCCAAATTTGAAAGTACACCTAATAGATTGTATTTGGAAATGTCAACAGAGCAAAATGCACTTTTTTATCCCAAACGGAGTATAGATTTACTAAATTATAGAAATTTAACAAATCTGTACTATTGGTAAAAGAGCATTTTGATATATTTGATCCGACCTAATTCAACCAATTTATTATTCTATTGAACGATAATTTTTCGTAATGTGTAAAATATAGATTACGAGTATCTTGTCCATACGTGACTTAGTTTCAGATATTACTGGCATCGAACCGATTCAAATTAAATACGCTTGTAGTCAGCGACTTACACATTAAAGAAAATTATTGCTCAGTAGAACACCAATTTATTATCAATCTAAAAGTAAATATAGATGAAACAATTATTTATACTACTACTAGCAGCCGCTTCCTTAGTGGCTTGCAACCAAAAAGTAGCGAACAACAAAAGTGCAGCAGCAACAGAAATAGTGAGCCAAGCAAGCAATAATTTCGGAGCGCGTATGACGGCGGAAGATGCCATTCCATTTGCAGATTTGATGCAAAAAATGGAAGATGTAGATTCGATGCAAGTAAAGGTGCGAGGGACAGTGGAAGCGGTTTGTCAGAAGAAGGGCTGTTGGATGAATATTGTTTCTACAGAAACGGATAAGCAGATGTTTGTCAAGTTCAAAGATTACGGTTTCTTTGTGCCGTTAGACATTTCAGGACAAGAAGTCATTATGGAAGGTTATGCTTATCGAGAAGTGACGCCCATCGAAGAATTACGGCACTATGCAGAAGATGCGGGCAAATCGGCGGAGGAAATTGCAAAGATCACAGAACCAGAAGAAGCTTTTAAATTTTTAGCTTCGGGTGTGATTGTAATGGAAAATTGAGCGTGTTTCACACCCAAAACCCTTTTTCGAGAAATTTTACTTCTGGACACTTGCCCGATTGCAGACAGACTTTTCGTTCTAGGCACATAGAAATCGAATTTTTTCTGTAAAAAAAGTGTGTAGAAGTGAATTAAAAAACAAACATGTTAGACATTCCTACTCAAAACAAATACAGCGTTGATACGCATGGCTATTACGGCGAATTTGGGGGCGCATTCATTCCTGAAATGCTGCACCCCAATGTAGAAGAATTGCGGCGAAACTACCTAAGCATCATGCAGGAAACTGATTTTGAGGAGGAGTTCCGCTATTTGTTGAAGCATTATGTAGGACGTCCGACGCCGCTGTATTTTGCCGAACGACTGTCGGCGCATTACAAGGTGAAGATTTATCTGAAAAGGGAAGATTTGTGCCATACGGGTGCGCACAAAGTCAACAATACCATTGGGCAAATATTGATGGCAAAACGCCTGAACAAAAAGCGAATTATTGCAGAAACAGGTGCAGGGCAACACGGCGTGGCAACGGCAACGGTTTGCGCGCTGATGGGAATAGAATGTATTGTTTATATGGGCGCAGTGGACATTGAGCGACAAGCACCCAATGTCTCTAGGATGAAGATGCTCGGAGCGGAAGTTCGTCCAGCGACTAGTGGTAGCCAGACCTTGAAAGACGCCACCAATGAAGCTATTCGCGATTGGATCAATCATCCCGAAGATACGCATTATATCATTGGTTCGGTAGTCGGTCCGCATCCTTATCCCGATATGGTGGCGCGTTTCCAGTCGGTGATTAGTGAGGAAATCAAATGGCAACTCAAAGCACAAGAAGGGCGTGAAAATCCAGATGTAGTCATTGCTTGTGTGGGTGGTGGCAGCAATGCGGCAGGTGCTTATTTTCATTATTTAGAAGAAAAAGAGGTTCGTTTGATTGCAGTGGAAGCGGCTGGACTAGGCGTGGAGACGGGTGAATCTGCTGCAACTAGTGTATTGGGTACAAAAGGTATTATACATGGCAGTCGAACGCTCTTGATGCAAACCGATGATGGGCAAATAGTAGAACCTTACAGCATTTCTGCGGGCTTAGACTATCCAGGCATTGGACCGCTCCATGCGCATTTGATTTCTAGCAAACGCGCCGAAGCCATCAGCATCACCGACGAAGAAGCGATGAAGGCCGCTTTTTTCCTTTCTCGCATTGAGGGCATCATCCCTGCATTAGAAACTGCGCATGCCTTTGCTGCTTTAGACTACATGAAGTATCAGGAAAGCGATGTCATTGTCATCAATCTTTCAGGACGTGGCGATAAAGATTTGGGTACTTATGTGAAAGAGATAGATAAGTTTATGGAGGAAAAATAGAATACAGGCTATCAAAAATAAAATCAACTTTGCGCATTGCCTTCGACGCCAAACGGCTCTACAACAATTTCACGGGACTGGGAAATTATAGTCGAACCCTAGTCTCTAACTTAGTCTTTCATTTTCCTGAAAACAACTACCATTTATTTAGCCCTAAACTCAAGCAAAATGAAGAAACCCTTCCTTTTCTGAATCATCCAAAGTTGAATACGCATCTTTCCTCTGCTTGGTTAAAAGCTTATTGGCGCAGCTTTTCCATCAAAGAGGATTTAAGACAAAAAAATATTCAGATTTATCATGGATTGAGCCACGAAATCCCTTTCGGTATTCAGAAAACGGGCATCAAATCCGTCGTAACGATTCATGATCTTATCATCAGACGTTATCCTGAATATTTCCCATTTTTGGATCGACAAATTTACAATCAGAAGTTTCGCTATGCTTGCGAGCAAGCAGATCGAATCATTGCAATTAGCAAGAATACCAAAAAAGACATTATAAATTATTACCAAATTCCCGCTTCCAAAATCCAAGTCATTTACCAAACCTGCCACGAGCGATTTAAGCAAATTTTTCCCGCTACGCATTTAGAAAAAATTCGACTTCGCTATCAATTGCCCAATCATTTTCTGCTCTACGTAGGTTCTATCATCCCTCGAAAACACTTGAAAGAAATCGTGGAAGCAGTTGCTCTTTTACCAGATGATTTACAAATTCCGCTGGTAGTGGTAGGAGATGGAAAAGCTTATAAAAAAGAAGTAGTAGAACGCATTTCAAGTCTTCAAATGACCTCCAAAGTTTATTTCTTGAATCCCCAATACGCAGACTTACCAGCCATTTATCAACTTGCTCAACTATTTATCTATCCTTCTGCTTACGAGGGGTTTGGCTTGCCTATTTTAGAAGCTTTGTATGCTCAAACGCCCGTCATCGCTGCACGAACTTCTTCCTTGCCAGAAGCAGGAGGTGAAGGTGCGTATTATGTAGATGAAATCTCGGCAGAACGCCTCGCTGCTGCCATCACTCTTTTGCTCGAAAGAGAAGATGCTATTAAGACGCTAGTGAGGAAAGGACAACAACACCTAAGCAATTTTTCTTCTGTCGTTTTAAGTCGGCAGTTAATGGAATTGTATGAAGCGGTAATGCAATAGTGAAGGGTTATTTATACTCCATTTGGGGTAAAAAAGTACATTTTCTTTTTTGTTTATCGCGCCTCGTGCCTGAGGCGTGATAGACAGATATATTCATTTGCACAGATTTAGTACGCTGTAAACTAAGTTTTTGTTAATTTTGAGAAGCGAGAAATTCCTTAGAATTTCGAGCTTTAAAAAACCCATCTGCCGCCGTCTTCGACGGCGGTAAATAAGGCTTAAGGGAAAAAAGGGTTTTATAAAAACCCTTTTTTTCCCTCAAACTCCACTATTTAAAATACAAAGAAACTTAGTTTACACGGTATTTATCCTATTTGTATTATATCAAAGTAGTTTACATTGACTAAATCCAAAAGGAACTCGAAGAAATGATCATTATATTCTTTGATCTTCTGAAATCTCTAGCAAGCTATTTAGTATTTATCAAATGAAGTCTTAAACAAATTTTTGGTAAGCTTTACATTCGGTCTTCAAGATTCGTTATCGTGCTTCTGGAATATCTATCACACTTGAGGCGGACAAATTATCGGATAAAGAACATTGAATATCGAACTTGGTGCTTCACTTGAAAGACTTCTTAGAGCTTGTTTGGATTTTGATCTTTGTGTTGAAAACGAGCTATTTTTTCGTTAATCAAGGCAAAAAATGGGAGCTTATCAGCCTCACGCCTAAGGCGGACACGGTGAGGCGGACACGGTAAGGCAGTCAAGGAGAACACAAAGAGTTGATATTCAAAGAGTTACCCTTTTATCATTTTACTTCATAATCCTTTGATTATCAATTACTTATAAATTCTATACGAACTGTTGTTAAAGGAAACAAATAATTTAAGAAATAACCTGCCTTTTTGTAACCTTCCACAAACATTGTCCCTCTAAGGAGATAAAATATTCAATCATTAAATTTTATCACTCATGCCTATGGGACCTTTTGTTGTAGCAGCTTTATTCATCATCAGCACTGGCACTACCACTTTCTATTTGATCTATATCTTTTTCAAAACACGCCATAAAGAACGGATGGCAAAAATTGAGAATGGCATTCCGTTGCAGGAAGACCTAATACCTGGCAAATTTCCTTTTGGAATGCGCGCTGGCATTGTCGCTGCTGCGATTGGAGTTGGTGTTTTTGTAGCCAACCTATTAGATAACAGCTTCTATGTAGATGACGAAGTGGCTTACGTTGGTTGTATTTTTCTGTTTGGTGGGTTGAGCCTTGTTTTCTCTTACCTAATTGAAATGAAAAGAATCGAAAAAACAGCCACAGATGCCTAAAGAAAGCGAATACATAGAGCGCGTCCTTTCAGGAGATACGGATGCCTTTCGCTATTTTGTACGCGAATACCAGTCGTATGCTTACGCACTGGCTTTTCGCATTGTACGCCGCCCCGAAGAAACAGAGGAAGTTGTTCAAGATGCTTTTTTGAAAGCCTTCAAAGCACTGAGGCATTTCAAACAGCAATCTAAATTTTCAACTTGGTTTTATCCCATTGTGACCAGGCAAGCATTGTCTCAGGTGCGAAAGCGAAAAACATCGCTTGTAGAAATAGAAGTGGCAGCGCAACAGCAAGATGAATCGCAAGATGCTGCCCATTTGATTAAAACAGAAGAACGCAAAGTAATTATTGAAAACATACTAGATCAAATGAAACCCAAAGAGCGTTTGGTATTACAATTGCATTATTTGGAAGAGCAGAGCATAGAAGAAATCGTTGAAATTAGTGGTTTTTCTAAGTCAAATGTCAAAGTGCTATTGCACAGAGGAAGAAAAAGCTTTGAGCAACTGATACCCGATTATTTACATGAAGATTTAATGCTATGAAAGAAAATATCAGAAAATATCTCGAATTGACGGAAGTCCCTACACCACCTATGCACTTGGAGGAGGATGTAATGGAGCGGATTCGGACTTACAAGGTGAAGCAAGAAAAACGAATGCAATCTCTGCGATGGGGAATCATTTTAATTACGTTATCTATTGTATTGTTTGTGTTGTTTTTCCTCTATGGTGAATCTGTATTCAAAGTGCTTAGTGCAGAACTATCACTTCCTGATCTTTCTCAACAGATGCCTAGCACAGCCACCTTAGGAGGTCTATTTTTTTTACTGGCTTTCGTTGATCCTATTTTATCTCTTTACGTCCGAAGGCGATACAAAAAAGCTTATGGCAAACAGTAGCTGAACGGGTGATTCTAAGATTTCCAAAGTTTTCAAAATTTCGGAAATCTGGTGTTTACATTTCTATTCTAAAACTGTCTGCTCTAAAGAAGGAATTGAACCAGATAATTAGCCAACCTCCAAAAGTAGATTTTTAGCATGTGCTCCAAAGCATCTAACCAGGCTCCGCTTCCTTTCCAGCTTCTGTCCTTAGCAAGCCCTTAAAGGCGTCCAAAGCAGTATTACCTTCATTGATAACTTTGTAAACTTCTCGCGTGATTGGCATGTCCACTTCGTATTTTTTTGCTAATTCCATCACTACGCCACAAGTTTTCACCCCTTCTGCCACCATCGACATTTCATTGATGATTTCATCCAAAGAACGTCCCTTTCCTAGTTCAAAACCAACCGTTCTGTTTCGACTTAATGGACTGGTGCAAGTGGCTACCAAATCGCCCATACCCGCCAAGCCCGCAAAAGTACTAGGTTCGCCACCCATGGCTACGCCAAGCCGTGTTAGTTCTGCTAGCCCCCTCGTGATGACCGCTGATTTGGTATTTGTACCTGCATTTGCGCCATCACCCATACCCGCAGCAATAGCAATCACATTTTTCAGGGCGCCTCCCAACTCACAACCAATGACATCCTCGTTCAGATAGACTCTAAAAAGACCCGTACTAAACACTTTTTGCAAAGCTTTGGCAATCGTGTCATCTACCATTGCAATGACCGAAGCGGCAGCTTGTCCACTGATGATTTCTCGTGCTAAATTTGGACCAGAAAGAACGCCTGCTGGATGTCCAGGCATCACAGTTTCTATGATTTCCGTCATCCGCATCTTCGTGCCACGCTCTAGTCCTTTGGATAAACTGACAATAGGCACCCAAGGACGGATGTGCGGTCTCGCTGTTTTCAAAACCGATCGAAAATTCTGGCAGGGGATACCCATGACGACCACATCTGCATCCGCAATGGTTTCGGATATAGAATTAGAAGCCACCAAAGATTCGGTAAGTTTTGCACCAGGTAAATATTTTTCATTTCGATGAAACTGATTGATTTCCTTTACGGTTGCTGCATTTCTCGCCCATATTTTTGTCGGCGTATTTCTTGCCGTCAATGATGCTACGGTTGTTCCCCAAGAACCGCCTCCTAATAATCCAACTTTTAATTTCATTTTGCTGTGTACTTGAAAAAGATGGTTCTGAATGATTTCATTTGGTCAGCATTATTTATGGAAGCTCACGTTTATCTTCAAATCATATGGGCGTCACGCCTTAGGCGGACAAGTCGAGCCCATATGATTTGATCAAGGTTTTTTAAAGGTAGAAGCGGCGAA
>JBCCRX010000342.1:0-7364 GCA_039201015.1 Bacteroidota bacterium
CGATAAGGATGCAAATCTATGAAGACCTTACCTGTGACATTGCCCTGAGTATCTTCCAAGAAATGCTCAATGTTCCGCATGACAGGGTCGAGGTATTGTCCTTCGTGGAGCAGCATACCGTACCAATTCGCCAATTGCTCTTTCCAGTATTGTTGCCATTTGGTGAGGACGTGCTTTTCCAACAAATGATGTGCTTTGATCGTAATTAGCGAAGCTGCTGCTTCAAATCCAACCCGCCCTTTGATGCCAATGATCGTATCGCCGACGTGTATATCCCGACCGATACCAAAAGGCGCGGCGATGCTTTTCAAGGCTTCAATAGCCGCTACGGGATGATGGTGTTTTTTGCCATTTAATCCGACTAACTCGCCTTGCTCGAAGAGCAGTTCAATGCGCTCTGATTGCGTTTTTTCTTGTGTTGTGGGATAAGCGGCTTCGGGCAGGGCTTGGTGAGAAGTAAGGGTTTCTGCACCACCGACGCTCGTTCCCCAAAGTCCTTGATTGATGGAGTATTTGGCTTTTTCCCAACTCCAATCAATACCGTTTTGCTTCAAATATTCGATCTCTGCTTCTCTCGAAAGTTGTTGGTCTCTGATCGGCGTAATCACTTCAATATTATCTCCTAAAACATTGAATACCAAATCGAAACGAACTTGGTCGTTGCCTGCCCCTGTGCTGCCATGTGCGATGTATTTTGCATCTATCGACTGTGTAAATTTCAGAACTTCTAGGGCTTGAAACATCCGTTCTGCACTCACAGAAAGTGGATAGGTATTGTTGCGCAGCACATTGCCATATACCAAATAGCGAATGCAATTTTGGTAGTAATTTTTGACGGCATCTACTGCTTGAAAAGAACTTGCCCCCAGAGCTAAAGCACGCGTCTGCACCTGCTCAATTTCTGCTTTCGTAAAGCCGCCTGTATCTACCAGCACGGCGTGGACTTCTAGTTGCTTTTCCTGTGTCAGATATTTTACGCAGTAGGAGGTATCTAAACCACCGCTATATGCCAAAACTACTTTTTCCATTCTTGTTTCTGTTTTATGTAAGCTCTACTAGAGTTCATACTATATGATAGAAATGTTCACTAGTAAGCAATGACGGGCAACTTCGAGCTTGCCTGTCATTTTATACATACTTAGATGACAGGTAAGCTTAGAGTTACCTGTCATTGGGAATCATAATTTCCAAAAAACGCAAAAGGCTCAACTCTTTTTCACTAAATGTTTAGGCAAATCTTCTATTTTTTCACAACAAACCTGCTCCAAAACCTGCTGCAGTTGCCGTTTCAGTATGGAAATGGTGTGATGACCTCCTTTTTTGCCTAATGCGCCTACGCCGTACATGAAGGAACGTCCCATAAAGGTAAATTTCGCACCACTTGCCAAAGTACAAGCAATATCTGGTCCATTACGAATACCGCTGTCCATCATCACGGTGATTTGATCGCCATATTTTGCCGCAATGTTTGGAAGCATTTTTATCGTGGATTGCCCGACGTCCAACTGTCGCCCACCATGATTGGAAACGATGATGCCGTCCACGCCCAATCGAATGGCTCTTTCCGTATCTTCTTCGCTCGCCACCCCTTTCAAAACCAATTTTCCTTTCCAACGGTCTCGAATGGGTTTGATGCGCTCTTCGTTGAGACGACCAGAAAAAGTTTTATTCATAAATAAACCTAAATGACGCAAACTCATGCCGTCTGGGATGTAAGGAGAGAGTGTTTTGAATTTAGGTTGTCCTGCGATTAGAGTCCGAATTGCCCAGTTTGGACTACCCATAATTTGTAGCATATTGTTGAAAGTGATTTTGGGGGGAATTGCCAAGCCATTTTTGATTTCTTTTGGGCGATAACCAAAGCTAGGCACATCGGAAAGTATAATCAAAACGGGACATTGCGCGGCGGCTGCTCGATCAATTAAATCATCGCGCAAATGTGCTTCTTTGGGATGATACAGCTGAAACCAAGCATTGCCTTCTGTGATTTCGCTAATTTTTTCGATACTCGCCGTTCCGACCGTACTGAGGATGTAGGGAATATTGTGCTCAAAAGCGGCTTTGGCTAGTATTTCTGATGCTTCTGGCCACATCAGTCCTTGCAGCCCAATCGGCGCAATACCAAAAGGCGCATCGTAGGTTTTTCCAAAAAGCTGGGTTTGGAGAGAAGCATTGGCATAATTTTCGAGATAGTAAGGCTTGAGTTCTACGGCTCGGATTTCTGTGGTATTTTTTCTCAAATTCACTTCTTCGTTACAGCCGCCGTCCACGTACTCAAAAGCAAATCGAGGAACGCGTTTCTTGGCTTTTAATCGGAGCGCAGCAACTGAGGGATACCTTGAATCGAATGTTAATTCCATTTTCGCTTTGTTTTACCCAAAGCTAAAGAATGTTTTTAAATTTTTCATCAAAGTGAGAAAGAACTTGTAGCGAACTTCTGCCGTTCTTCATATTAGCAGCCAACGTCTAAATTTTGAGAAATCGTAGCATAAAACTATATCCAATATGGAAAAACAAGCGGGAATGAAACCAACGGAAGGCGCAGAAAATTCAGAGGAAAATCCCTACCGAACTGTCACCTGCAAAGCAGAATCTATTTCTACTCTTACATCTTGTTGCTCCTCTACTTCAAATACTTCCACCGTTCGAAGCCCAATTCTTCGATTGGCGGCAATCATTTCAAATTGAATGACCGCAGCTTTAGGCAAGTCGGTCGTGTATGGGCTCAAGACCAGTTCTCCGCTTTGTCCAGGCAGAAGTTCGGTGGCCACGAACTGATCGTCCCAACGCACATTTTGAAGGACTACATTTTCCAGTTCATTAGAAACGGTTAGGGAAGAATCTTCTTTGCAGGCGCAAAAAAGTAAGCTGCAAGCTAGGACAAATAGTACTTTACGCATTAGAGTTGAATTTGAATTTTACCAACATAGATGCTTTTCTCTTGATTGCCGACTTCCAGCAGAAAATCCTCAAAAAGGATGATTTCTTGGGCTTCGTCCTCTTGATTGAAAATGGAAAGCGAAAGAATAGAGCAAAAGTATTCGCCTGGCTGCAAAAAGTTTCGGATGAAGTCCGCAAATTGCCCTGCTGTTTGGAAATCTTCAGCGGTGGTGAGATAATTTAAAACCAGCTTATGGCTAAAAGCAATATCGGTGGTCAAGAAGTTATTTTCTTCCTGCAAATCATCGAAGCGACTTTGATTGGGAAGGGCATAATCAAAAGTTGCCCACGGCTGTCCGTTGATGAAAACTTCAATATTTTTGACAGAATCCAGGACGATGTAACGCTCACCTTGCTGGATTTCGAGTTCCAGCAGCAGTTCTTCTGTGCTGGCGGTAGCATTGTCATTGATGACCGCTGCCGCTGCTGGCGATAAATCGTCGTCGCAAGCAGTAAATAAAAAAAGCAGCAGCCCAAAGAGCAAAAGACGAGATAAAAAAAGCATACAAGCAGTTTTGATAGGCAGAAAGCGTTTTATTTCCATACCGATTCTGTCCCCACACTTATGGAAACGTTCAAAACAACTTGTATGCTGCGAAGATAATGTTAAATAATTTTTTGAGGAGCGAACCATACCCAAGTAATAACTTACTGCACCACAATCTGCTTACTGATCCGTCGATCGCCTACTTGCAAAACAGCAGTGTATATCCCAGTCGGACGATCTTTGACATTCCAGTCAAAAGATGCGTTGCCTTCAAACCTTTTTTTGCTAAACAATTTTTCAGCAAAAGACTCCACGACATTGCCTTTGCTATCAAGAATAGTCAACTCTGTTGGAGCGGATTCAAATACATTGAAAGTAATCGTGACTTGATTGCTAGCTGGATTTGGATAAATATCGAGTGTTCCAAAAGTATTCTTTCTAGGTGCTTCTGTCCTTAAATTTGAACTTTGTACGTCTCCTTCTTCTACTAAATTTGCAGTATCTTCCTCTGCTTCTATACGAAACTTGACTTTCGCCTTATTACCATTTGCTTTCAAAACAGTCGTGTAGTTTCCTACTGCCAATCCTTTCGTGGACCACTCCCATGATATTCTACCTTCTTTGGTCGTACTCTTATTCAACAAATCACTTGGTGATGTTTTGATCTTTTTACCTGTCGGACTGTATATTTCCCATGTTCCAGAAGAATGAGATTCAATATCTAGCTCAAAGCGTACTCTTTGCTGCTCTGGAAGCACAACTGCCGATAGGTAAATACCGCCATTTGCCTTTTTCTTCGTAATAATTTCAATGACTCCATTTGCCCCCTCTTTGCCATACTTTTTGACGGCAGCTTCTCTCGTCAGCACATTAAAGCTTTCAAAATTCTCAGGCTCAACGGCATCCAAAGGATTCTTTGACTTTCCGATTACTTTGCCGTCTATCACCAAGAGCATTTTCTCTCTTCCTCTAGTCTTAGCAATAATTTCAACTACACCATTTGCGCCTGGCTTGCCATATTTTTCAATAGCACCTTCTCCTTTCAAGACGTTTATTCTCACAATATCATTAGGATCAATGTCCTCCAGATAATCTCTCGATTTTCCCATGATTTGACCATTCACAACAATCAAGGGTTCTTCTTTTTCCGCTTTCTTCGTCCTGATTTCGATCACGCCATTTTTACCTGCATTGCCGTACTTCTCTAATGCAGCTTCATCTTTTAGTACATTGATTTCTGCAATATCATCTGGATCAATTTTCTTCATGTTCTCCTTTGATCTTTCTAATACTTTGCCGTCTAGCACGAATAAAGGTGGTTCTTTTTCTGACTGTGCCTCTACTTCAATTTGCACTGCTTTGCCATCTGCTTTTTTATTGTGCTTTTTATTGCGAAGCTTATTTTCCGCAAGATTGATCTCCCTTAATTCCTCTGGATTGACTGTTCCTATTACTTCCTGATTTACTTTCAGTTTCAAAAGTTCGCTAGGGCTAGAAGCAACTTCTTTTTCTCCTATATAAGCGTAAAAAGTATCTCTTTGCCCATTTGGGAGATCAATGTTTGCAATGGGTTGAAGACGCTCTGACTGCTCTGCCTTATCTACTACATATACTACAGTTGTTCCTACAACACCGTCCTCTTCTGTTTCTTTTTTGAATTTCAAATCCAAAGTCATGTCCTCTTCTTCTAGTTGTATCAAAAAAGTGGTGTCATTCAATACCCAATCGCCATTTTCATTCAAAACCGCATCCACGTGATACTCGAAATTGTCTTTTGCTTCATCACTGAAAGCGGTCTCAAAAACCTTTCTGAGCCTTTCTCTTTTAGCAGTATCTACTTCTATCGCACGTGCTTCAATGATACGCTCCAATCTGTTGTACTCTTTCTCCGCCAGCCCTTGCAATCGTTTTTCTTGTTCCGAAGAAGTAGGCGGAAGAGTATCAGAAGCCAATACATCTGCTGTCTGTTCAATCTGTTGATTTTCCAATGGTACAGGTTCATAAAAAGCCACTGCTATCGTTGCAATCGTCAAAAGTACTGCTAAAATAGCGCCCCTTTTTTGTCGGTTGGGTTGATGATATTTTCCAAATAAACGATGTATGCGTGTGGTGAAAGCACCCTGATTTTTAGTCGCTGCCATAGCCAAATTAGTTTTAATTAAACAATGATTAGTTTGTAATTGCGTCAGCGTTTGAGCGTAGAGCATCGGTGCTTGATTCAGTTTCAAAACCAAATCATCGCAGCAATGCTCCCGTTCTGCTCGTACTTGACGCGAAATCCACCAGAAAGCAGGATGATAAAAAAATAAGGCTTCTAAACTCGATTGCAGCCAATTGACCAAGTAATCGTAGCGTCGAATGTGTGCCAATTCATGCAGCAGCAAAACTTCCACTTGCTCCGAAGACAAGCCCGTCAACAAACCGATTGGCACTAAAATAACGGGTTTGAAATGCCGAAAAGTGATCGGTTCTTCCACCCATTTGCAAGCCAATAATCGTACCTTTCTGTTGATACCCAATTGAGCTTGCAGCTTTGCTAAATGCGTCTGCCAATGGCTGGAAACTGCTTCGCTTTGCTTTTCTAGCCGTCTTAATTGGAAAAAGCCCTGCATCATCATAATGGCGTAGCAAAAAATGCCACCCAACCAAGCCAAACAAAGCTGCGGTAGCCATTGCTCCAATCGGAACAACCAAGTCTCCCAAAAAGAGGTGGACGCTCCCAACTCCAAGCTAATTGCCGTTTGCGTGTAAACTGTTCCGTACGAATCGAGTAGATTTCCTTCCAAAACAGGGACAACGGGTTCGTAGTAGTAGCCAAAGGTGAAACAAGCACCAAGGAAGACGCCTAGCATCGCGATCAGTGACCAAGTATATCTCAAACGAGCAGATTGATTGGAACTTACCGATAATAGGACTTTCAGCAAGAGTGCCATTAGAGCGATTTGCCAGATACTGTGAACTAATGCCCAACCCAACGCATTGGCGATTACGAGCAATTGTGGATCAGTCATTTTGCTTATTTTTTTGTTGATTCAACCAAATTTGCAGGGCTTCCAATTCTTCCATAGAAGTCTTGTTTTGCCCCAATGCGTGCATCGCTAGCTTTACTGCCGAGCCTTTGTAAGCCGTTTTGAGTAAGCGATCCGATAGTCTTTGTTGCACGGCTTCCTCTTTCGGAATGGCGGTGTACAAATAATTGCTATCCACTTTTTTTCGCTCCAAAACGCCTTTTTTGGTCATGCGCTCCATTTGTTTAGAAATGGTCGTATAACCTGCTTCGCGCTGCTGATTGATTTGCTCATGCACCACTTTGATGGTGCAAGGCTGCTCTTCCCAAAGCACTTGCAGTATTTCTAGCTCTGCATCGGTTGGTTGAAAATCTTTCATTACTTTCTGAATTTTAGGCTATGATCATATTACCTACTGCAAATATTACGACATTTGTCGTAAAAAGCAAATTTATTTACGACGTGTGTCGAATTTTAACATTTTTTTTAGTTTTTACTGTGTCCTTTCCAGTTCGTACTTGCACTTCTTGTATGGAATAAGCATTTCAAAAGAATTTTATCTTTGTAGCAATCAGTGAAGCAAATGACAATGGAAAACAAGAAAAAAATCGTCATAGGAGATTCCAATTTTAAGTATTTACTATCGAATAATGGCTACTTTGTAGATAAGACCTTATTGGCTAAAGAGTTCATAGATAGCAGCGATAAGGTACTGGTGATGCCGCGCCCTCGACGCTTTGGCAAGAGTTCTAATCTTTCGATGTTGGAATATTTCTTTGATGTCAGTAAGAACAATAGTCCGTGTTAAATTAAGCTGCTCTTTTACCAAGTTGTCTAATTTTTGCACGGACGGATTTAATTATTTTGAGTTTGGGGTTCATACCGAACCAAAGAATTAATTTATCGAGCAAAAATTCATTGGCATTGGC
>JBCCRX010000343.1:0-7346 GCA_039201015.1 Bacteroidota bacterium
ATTTTATTAATAGATTGAAAATAGAAATAAGCAAAGTTTATAGAATCCTAAAAAAATGTTCTAAGACAGAGTTGAATCGATTTCAACAGTTCTTGGAATCACCTTACTTTAATAAAAGGGAGGATTTAATCATATTGTATCAGCAGTTGGTTACGACTCGCTCCAAAGCAATTGATGCAGTTCAATTGTATCAGAAAGTAGCACCTAAAAAGATTTATAAGGCTCAAGATTTGCGCTTACTGCTCAGTTATCTTTATAAGCATTTAGAGTGTTTTTTGGTATGTGAGAATTTTCTAAAACAGGAGGAAAGTTTTTCAAACAGACTACACGAAATTGAAATTTTTCAGCAAAAGAAATTATCACAATATGCACAGAAAAATTTACAATATGCTCAAAAAAAATTAGAAAAGAGTAATAGGCGAAATGCTGATTTTTTCTGGGAACGCTATCAATTATTAGAAAAAGGATTTGAATTTTCTTCTGTTCAAAATCCTTCTGGAGAACACGAATTTCAAAAAATTGCAGAAGCATTAGATGTAACTTTTATTGCGATGAAATTGCGCCAAAGTTGCCAATCACTTTCGCATCAAACCATCTACAAATATTCCTTCCAAGACCAATTAATGGTATATTTGATTACTTACATCGAACAGCACAAATTATATCAAATTCCTGCTATTGGTATTTACTACTACATTTATTTATCGCTGACTAATCATGAAAACAGTATTCATTTTGGGCAACTACAAAATCGGTTCTATTGGTATGCTGACCAGTTTCCAGATAAAGAATTACGGGATATTCACCTGATGCTCGTCAATCATTGTATTAAGCAAATCAATAAAGGGGATTTTTCTTTTCGGTATACTTTACTTAATCTTTATCAGCACGGTCTGAAAAACGGTTATATCATCGAAAAAGGTATGCTTTCTCGTTTCACTTATACCAATATCGTAAAAATTGGCATCCGATGTGGAGAGTTAGAATGGGTGCAACAATTCGTGGAAGATTTTAAAGAGAATCTCGAAAAACAATATCGCGAAAGCACTTATCATATCAACTTAGCTTCCATTGCTTATGCTACTAAAGAGTACGATCAAGCACTTTTCTATTTGCAGCGATACAACTTCAAAAATGTCATTTTGAATTTAACTGCCAAAGTACTGCAAATGAAAATTTTTTACGAATTAGAAGAGAGAGAAGTACTAGAGTCTCATCTAAAAGCAATGGAAACTTTTATCAGAAGAAAGGAGGTATTAGGCTATCATCGTGAAAATTATAGTAATATTTTAAAATTTACCAACCAACTCAATACCATCAATATTTACGATGCCGATGCTCTACGAGAACTCCAAAGTAAAATAGAAAGAGCTGTTGTGCTCACTGAAAAAAATTGGCTACTAGAGCAAATAGAGGTTCTTTTGAGGTGATTTATACCAAAAACTATGCCTGTTGATAAGTTCAGTCAGAGCTTGTTTCAAAATTTTGCTAGTCCTATATTTTTCTCATACCGATTTGCCAAAATTCCATATATTTAGGGGGAAAATGAACTCCTAAAGACCTACGCATCTATCAAATAAGACATAAAATGCAGATCAAAGAACAGTCTAAAATCTATGATGCAGTCATCGTAGGTTCAGGAGCAGGTGGTGGAATGACCGCTAAGGTGCTTTCCGAACATGGACTCAATGTTGCCATAATAGAGGCAGGTCCGTTTTTTGACCCCAAAAATCCTGAAACAAAAACACAATTGAAGTGGCCGTGGGAATCGCCGCGTAGAGGTGCAGGCAGTACACGAGCTTTTGGTGATTTCGATATGGCTTATGGCGGTTGGGATATAGAAGGCGAACCTTATACTAACACGCCGATTTCTAAGTTCCGCTGGTTTCGCTCTCGAATGTTAGGTGGAAGAACCAATCATTGGGGACGTATCTCTTTGCGATTTGGACCAACTGATTTTAAGCATAAGGATGTGGATGGTTTAGGGGAGAATTGGCCCATTGGCTACGAAGATGTGAAGCCCTATTATGATAAAGTGGATAAACTAATTGGTGTTTTCGGCACGAAAGAAGGTATGAAAAATGAACCAGATGGGTTTTTCTTACCGCCACCGAAGCCGCGCTTGCACGAACTTTACTATGTCAAGGCCGCTCGAAAAGCAGGGGTAAAAGTGATGCCTTCGCGCCTATCTATTCTAACCAAGCGGATCAATAAAGATCGCGGTGTTTGTTTTTATTGTGGACAGTGTAGTCGTTCTTGCTCCGTTTATGGAGATTTTTCTTCGGGTTCTTGCTTGATTTTTCCAGCACAAAAGGCAGGTGGACAGATTGATCTGTTTGTTAATTCGATGGCAAGAGAAGTCATCACCGATAAAGAAGGTAAAGCAACTGCGGTTTCCTACGTTAACAAAGAAGATCGTCAAGAGTATCAAATCAAAGGCAAAGTAATCGTCCTGGCCGCTTCTGCTTGCGAATCTTCTCGAATCTTACTCAATTCTAAGGGGCCACAGCATCCAAATGGTTTAGGAAATAGCAGTGATGTAGTTGGAAAATATCTGCATGATTCGACTGGGAGCTATCGTATGGCATTCGTTCCTGAATTGATGAATCGTAAGCTCTACAATGAAGATGGGGTGGGAGGAATGCACGTCTACTCACCTTGGTGGTTAGATAATAAAAAATTGGATTTCCCTCGTGGCTATCACATCGAGGTTTGGGGAGGACTAGGTATGCCTGCTTATGGATTTGGATTTGGTGGCAACTACTTGAATGAATATATAGGAGAACGCGTCGGAGGCTATGGTACACAATTGAAAAAAGACGTCCGAAAATTCTATGGAGCAACCATGGGCGTCTCAGGTCGTGGAGAATG
Organism: Bacteroidota bacterium; assembly: GCA_039201015.1. Taxonomy (GTDB): domain Bacteria; phylum Bacteroidota; class Bacteroidia; order Chitinophagales; family Saprospiraceae; genus JAAUTG01. The sequence continues at coordinate 2,872 of JBCCRX010000343.1, forward strand.
TATCGCTAGAGTAGATAATTACTGTGAGATTGATCCAAATGTCGTAGATGAATGGGGAATTCCAGTTCTACGCTTCAATTATACCTGGTCTGATCATGAGTACAAGCAAGCGCAGCACATGCACCAAACTTTTGAAGAAATTTTTGATCAAATGGGGGCGGAAATTTTTGGTGAACGTCCAGGTAAAGAGCAAGATTATGGCTTGAATAAGCCAGGTGAGATCATCCATGAAGTAGGCACTGTGCGCATGGGCGATAATCCTAAAAAGTCTGCAACCAATGCCTTTCAGCAATTGCACGATTGCAAAAATGTATTCGTGACTGATGGTGGAACTTTCGTTTCGCAAGCTGATAAAAATCCAACTTGGACAATACTAGCTTTGGCTTGGCGAACTTCGGATTACATTACTGAAGAATTGAAGAAAATGAATATTTAGTAAGTCATAAGTTTTAAGTATTAGGTAGAAAGTATCAAGTCGTGGAATAATACTTACTACCTGATACTTACTACCTAATACCTAATCAAGATGAAAAGAAGAGAAACACTCAAAACACTACTCGTTGGGACAGTTGCAGGGGGCGCGGTAGCGGGTGGTATGGTCGCTTGCAAAACAGAACCTGAAAAGCTGGAAGAAGCCAATGTAGAGACGGATGTAGTAGAAGTATCATATGGTCGAACACCAGCAGAAATTGCTAGAGATCAGGAGTTAACAAGTAAAACCTTCTTCACGGAACACGAATTAGCAACCGTGGCAGTACTTTGCGATATAATTTTGCCCAAAGATGAATTTTCGGGTTCAGCAACAGAAGCGGAAGTCCCAAAGTTCATTGAATTTATCGCCAAGGATATGACCAATCATCAATTGCCTTTGCGTGGTGGTATTATGTGGTTAGATAATCAATCCAATCGTCGATACAACAAGGCTTTTAAAAACTGTGATAACATACAGCAGCTTGCTATTGTAGACGAAATTGCTTGGCCAGATCGAGCAAAAGAGTTGCCGCATATGGTACAAGGTATGAAATTCTTTGACCTGATGCGCAACTTAACGCTCACTGGTTTTTATACCAGCAAAATGGGTATAGAAACCCTTGGATACCAAGGGAATATACCCAACTTTTGGGATGGTGTACCAGAGGAAGTACTAGCAGAACATGATGTTGCATTGGATGAAGAGTGGCTGTCAAAATGCATCAATCACGATACACGCGAGACGGTGGCGCAATGGGATGAGGAGGGAAATTTGATTGCATAAAAATCATTTGGACTAGGGCTTTTCGGACAGAGAGAGGTGTTTTTGTCTAAGGAACCTCTTGAAGAGAAAAAAATTATTTTTTCTCTTCAAGAAGAATATCAAGTGAGTAGATAAACTTATCAAAATCTCCAAGATTTGAAAAAGTCTTGGAGATTTAATCACTAAGCCACTTGTACTTTATGTCAATGCTTATAAAAAGTCTTCCCATCCAAAATCATAATAATCTCACCTTCTTCTCGAAAGGGAGATTCATCAATGCGAAAGTTCCTATCACGCTCATCTGATCGAAATTTGATTCGGTTGTCTGTGATCTTAATACGTCCTTCTGTACCATCAAAACCAAATATACCTCTTCGTTCCAAATAGCCTCTTCCATTCGCAGAGATTTCGAGATGAAATTTATCTGAACTCCAATTCCCAATGTATTGTAGTTCAAAATCGTCTAAGGCTTTTTGCAAATCGCAAGCTGGTAGAGATAGTAACAAGGAAATACAACATAAGTAGGTGATTCTCTTCATTTTTTAGTTCAATTTTTTCACCACTAAAATAAGGAGAAAAAAACAGAGAAAGGTTGTGAAAATGTTAAGTGGCGATATAAATTTTTCTCTTTTAGTCCACTGACTCTTTTGCAGAGATGGGGGAGATCTTTGATTTTTCTTTGCTTCCACAAAAAATAGAGAATCCATTTAACTTAGTGCGTGGCTGCTATTTCTTCTAAAAACTCTCAAATCGATCAAGACATCAATCCATAAGTAATACGCTCTAAAAAAATGGATACATTAATTTTTACAACTAATTGAACACGAGTATTTTGTGTCTCGTATCTTTTAATCTAGCAGTCTAATTAATACACAATAGTTCAAATCTTCTTGTCCTTTTCTAACTAATATCAGGGATTTAAAAGGTTATACTTTTTTGCAATATATTTCAGACTCGTGTCGTTCATTATATAGTTAAACGTTTAAAAGCCAAAAAATGCCAACCTATTATTAAGTCGTTGACTATTTCTATTGCAGAAGTAGACATCTCTTCCGTGTTAGACAAATTGTAAATTAATCACTGCAATTATTAAATACTTTCAAAGTTGAGATCATTCAATTACTATTTTCTAGTCAACGAAACTTAATATTATGAAAAACACACCTTCATTCTCTTCGCTTCTAGTAGATCAAACGATTTCACTGCATTTTATTGAATAGAGGAAACACCATTCAAGAGTGTGATGCCTAGCATGTACTTCTATATAAATATTTGTCATTCAAATACTTGGTAAGTATATTAACGCACATTAATTAACAATTTAATAGTCCACTACATTACTCACACTATGACAACGGCCACCACTTTTTATCCCGATCCTATTCCTTCTGTCCCTTCTAATTCTTCCAAGCTAGAACAATGGAAGCGACTTTTGCACATTTACGAGGAGCTAGAGCATTGAATGATACACGATGTTGAAGAGCTAGAAAAATGGATATTGGATTGGAACGAAATATCTATTCTATTCAAAGAAGAGTTTGGGCGAATCTATATTCGCTTCACAACTAAAACAGATGATGAGTCTATTTCTATTAGACTTTGGACAAAAGCCAGCTAGGTGACCAATGGTCACACCTGTATACTTAGCCGACTTTTAGAAACAGGCTCATAAAAGTTGTTCAATAGTCTGCTTATTATTCTGTTTATTTTTAAGTTTTCGGGATGGAGGATGCCTATTTTTCTTAGGCAAGGTCGTATTTTTTCTTCGCCCTGTCCCATTTTTGGACTTTTGAGGCTTAAAGTATTGGTGTTCAAAAGTTGAAAAAAAGCGTTTTGCTCCTCTTCGAGTTACTGCCACTGATTTTCGTTGGGTGGATTGTTGGGCTCTTCTAACTTCGGGCAGATACTCCTCCCAAGGATTGACCTGTACCTCTACCTCAGAAGAGGCAAAATACAACAACCAAAAAGTGAGCACCACCGTCCACAACCAAGCATCCAAAGATTGAACTTGGGAGGTTTGATATTTGTCTGCCAATAGTTGTTGCTTGCTAAAACGATTATGTGGCTCAATGTCATAGCGATGCTTGTAGTCGGTTTGGACATTAATAGTAGAGTGCTCTCTACGATTTTCCCCCCAAATAGCTACAAACATATCTCGTTTGAATAAACATTCCCCTGTTTGTTGATCAGTATAGCGAATACAGACCAAGTCGAAGGGTTTGTCTTCCATTTTATATCCATTCTTGCCTGGCAAAAGCAAATCATTCCATCGGTAGAGGTTCACTACCACTTGACGTCCTTTAGCTGTACTGCTCTCATAGCTCACTTCTTCATCCGTTGGCAACTCAAAAATGGGGCGTTGAGCTTTGCTAAAACGTTCTTTAGTTTTTGGGTGGGTAAACATACGGGAAGATTCTATCTGCAAATAATACGGTTCGTCTTCATAGGCTTTGTTTCTTCCGTTTGCTTTCTGTGTGCCTATGTAAGGACGATACACCTTCATGCCATAGCGTATACGATTGATTAACAGCAAATTATCAAATTCATCAATCAACGGACTAACAAATTCAGGAACGGTGTAACCCGTATCAGCTGTATTGACCGTTTTTTCACTTTTAACAAATGGCAATTGTTCATCCCTCAAAACCTCTACTATCTGTTGACGTGCCACTTCAATCTTGTCAGCTTGTACCTCCACGCGCTGATTATCCAAAGGAATACTCCACGCAAAAGGATGATCTGCATCGTAAAGATGTAAATTTAAATACGACACATAATACCCAATATCTATGGGCTTATTCCCATAAATGCTTACATTTGGTACATTGACAAAGCCCCGATCTTCCAAAGTTGGAGAGAAAGGCTTACGTATAGTCGTAAAATCAGTTGAGATTTTATAGACCGACTTTGCAGCCAAGTGCTCAAAAAATAGCTGCCGTAATTCCGACTTTACTTCCAAAGAATCTGCCGAATTGAGTTGTGCCCCAATATCCTTCGTCACTTTACCCAACATCGAATAGTGATATTGAAAGTAAGGACTTAGACTTAATTGGGTAGGGGTAACAGCACGCTGCTCACTACCCAATGCCAATATGATATTCACTAATGCCTTTGGGCGATTTAAGCCCGAGTCTAATAACTTATGGCAAAACTGTTCTGCGTATGTTCTCTTTTTCACACTTACAATATACGCTTTAGTTTTGCCTTTTTTCTAGATACCTCTTTTTTGTCCAAAGTCTAA
>JBCCRX010000344.1:0-7338 GCA_039201015.1 Bacteroidota bacterium
AGCAATACTTAATTGCTGGTTTTGCTTGGGCAAAACGACATTTCGTTCCTGCTGCGTTCTTCCAACTACTTTATGAGCGAACGGTTTTTTGCCTCAAGCAAAAATGGACACTGAGTGTGTCCAATGTGAGTGAACCGTGATAACGGGTGGGCGGCAAACGAATTTTTATGGATAAAAACAATACGCTCCCGTCCGTTGTCGCAGTTCACTTTGACGAATCTTAATCTAGATACGATACGCCGCTAAGCGGTTCTCTCGCTTGAATCTTCTCAAGATTTATTTTTTTTTGTTTAGGCAAAAACCGCTCGTTCATCCTGAAAATCAAGACATCCTGAAAATCCTGTTTCTGACAAAAAATGTGAACCTTAAATTGAGATGCGATACGCCGTAAAACGGTTCACTTCGCCGAACATACTCAATGTTCGATCCTTCGTGCCTCAGGATTGCGCTGCGTTCTTCCAACTACTTTGGAATGCTCTCCTACAGACAAGATGGAGTGTGGATGGACAGGAGTTTGTCGCAGTCCCCAACTACTTTGGAATGCTCTCCTACCTCGCGTTTATGCATAGTTGATGGTACGGAAAAATTGTCGCAGTCCCCAACTACTTTGGAATGCTCTCCTACAGCTTGAGTTTGAAGAAAAAACGTTCAAGATTGATGTCGCAGTCCCCAACTACTTTGGAATGCTCTCCTACGAGGCACGAAGAAAAGGCAATGTGCTCGAGATCGTCGCAGTCCCCAACTACTTTGGAATGCTCTCCTACCAAAAGAGAGATTAAACAGTTAAAGGAAGAAGTGAGGTCGCAGTCCCCAACTACTTTGGAATGCTCTCCTACTTGTGGAAATCACAGGTCACGGAGATTATAATGTCGCAGTCCCCAACTACTTTGGAATGCTCTCCTACACTTTGACTGGGCGCCCGAAGCCTCAATCAGCGAGTCGCAGTCCCCAACTACTTTGGAATGCTCTCCTACCCCTTAACTTTCTTAAACAATTGAAAATGAATAAGTTACGTCTCTTTTTTTGTCATCTGAATGTCAGAAAACTCAATTTAGCGAAATTTATATGTGTTAAATTCAAGATTTGTCGTGTCACCCAACAGTGTGAAATCATGTTAATTTTAGTTAATAAAATCTTAAATTTTTTCACAAGTCATTCATAATCAAATGATTACGAAATTGTTTAAAATTATTTGTTATATTAAAATATTAACAATATGCAATTTAATGCAATAGTACAAAAAATCCTTATACATCAAGACTTCAATATCAATTACTTAGAAACACATATAAAAATAAAAATGTGTCAATAATTTGTTGATTGTTTGAAATGTTTTGCAAAAGTGAATCATAAAAAGCAATGAACGATTAAAATGTTTTAGAATGTTTGATTTGTTTGAATGTGCTGTGAATGTTTGAATGTTCTATTGTGCTAAACGGAACACGTAGCGTTTGAAACATTCAAACGGACGAAGTCTATCAAACATTCAAACATTGCATACGCAGCGTTTGGAACATTCAAACGGACGAAGTCTATCAAACATTCAAACATTGCATACGTAGCGTTTGAAACATTCTAACGGACGAAGTCTATCAAACATTCAAACATTGCATACGTAGCGTTTGAAACATTCTAACGGACGAAGTCCATCAAACATTCAAACATTGCATACGTAGCGTTTGGTACATTCTAACGGACGAAGTCCATCAAACATTCAAACATTGCATACGTAGCGTTTGGAACATTCTAACGGACGAAGTCCATCAAACATTCAAACATTGCATACGCAGCGTTTGGTACATTCTAACGGACGAAGTCCATCAAACATTCAAACATTGCATACGTAGCGTTTGGAACATTCTAACGGACGAAGTCCACTGAACATTCTAACGTGCTGTTTGCATGTAAACCATAGATTAAGTTTTGATGAATGCTTCTTTACTATTCAACCGAATGCTTGCCTGACTTGCTTTCTACTTGTGTCAAAGAACTTGGGTTAAAGGTAAGGAATTTTGGGGAAAGGAAAAGAATGTTGGAATGATTGGTGTATGCAACAAGTTGCACTTTTATAAAAAAGGCAGAGGTGAAAAATTATGATTCTCTTATTTCAAATCAACTTGGCGTCGAGCCAAGCTGATTTGACGAGGGTTTGTATGGACTCGACGTCCATACAAATCTAGAACAAGCCAACTCTTTGTATAAAATTGAATATTTGTTCAATTTATTATACACACACATGCTTGAATGCTTGAGCTAGAGTTGCGTAGCGTTTGAAGGAGTTGGGGTATTGAAGTAAGATGAATAGCTAGATTACTTTTGTCCAAGTACTTAAGAATGAGCAAATGGATTGAAATAATTTTTGAATCGCTGTGCAAGAAAGTCGTGTTTGTGTGCATCTAAATAGTATGCGGCAGTTCGTATGGGCTGTTGTAGGATGTGCGAGAAGACGCAAGGAGAGAAAAGACACGCTTGGCTAGCTGATGAATATCAACTGGATGATACGCAAAAGAAAAAGATTCAAGAAGCGAAAATTTAGACTTGGTGTGGTTTTCTAATTATGAAGCAGGATCAAGTCTGAAGAATGTTAAGGGAGCAGTATTGCTTATTTTAATAATATCGGTGACTATTCAGCATCGTGCTGTTGGTGCTCAGTCGTGCATTTTTTGTGGACGGTGCATTTTTCACCCCTTGTTGGACGGTTGCTTAAATTCATGAGATTATGGCTCAAACGAACAAAAGTCAACGCGGTCGCAGGTGTTGGAAGGACAACAACCGAAGCTCTTTCTTGGAATACATCGCCCGAACGTATCACAAAACATTAATTGGCTTTGCAAAGGGCTGTATTGGCAAGAATGCCTACGCTTGCTTGGAAGCAAAGGACTTGATGCAGTTGTTTTACATTCGAGTACACGAGAAATTCAAATTGACGCAAAGCGGCTATGTGAAACATGGCGTAAAGTATTTGAAGGGCATGCTGCGGCTTTTGAATTTGCAAGCTTATCGCAAACGTAGGCGCAGGGTGCTGCTGGGCTTGAGCGAGGAAGCTTATCAGCTGAAGACTTGGACGACTGATATTCAGCGTCTGCAAGAGGAACAGGTCATGGAATTGTTTCGGCAGCGTGTGAGTGCGGCGCATTATTGTGTCTATCAGTTGTATTTGGATGGACGAGCACACAAGGAGATTGCGACACAGATGGAGATGAAACTGAACACGGTTAGTTCGATCATCGCTAGATCGAAAAAGAAATTGAAAATGATTATGGAAGAATAGAAAAGCTCTTTTGGTAGTATTGTGGACATTCGGTGTTTGATTCTGCTTAATGATGCGCTACGATCTACCAAAGAACAGTATTTCTATTGTTCTTTTTTTTACACGGTTTAAACGGGACTCACAATGCAAAATTCGAAGAATGGTTCAAGTATGCAGCAAAGCACTGGCATACCGCTGACTTTAGATTTTTCTAATCCTCCAAAGACTTGTCATGCACTATTTTATTGCGAGGCAGTTCGTTTGGCTTTTGAAGAAGCGGATTTGGATGTTTCTTTATTGAGCCAATCGCAGCCTTTGTTGCTTGATGCGCTTCAATATTATTTATTGAATGGAGGGGACATTGATTTTTCAGTGGCACTCAAAGACTTTTGTTCGTCAGAAGATTTGGAGGTTTTATTGACTACTTTGAAAGGTTATCGCCTTATCATTAAGGAAGGTCGATTTAAAAAGCTTAGTGAATTGGATCGCTATCTCGAAGCCTGGAATGAGCAGCTATTGAATGATGTACTGAAACGTTACACAGTGGACTAAAAGAGACTTACACACCAATTTTATGAGGGCTGGACTATGTAGTTCAGCCTTTTTTATTTTTTACTCCTTTGTAGTTTTCTTGCGTAAAAAAATTGAGAAAATTAATACTCTTGTCCATAGAAGCTAGGGCAAAATATTTTTAAAACACTTAAGAACACATAAGAACAACGAAGGGTTTTCTTGTAACGGCAAGTAAAATCTAAAAAAACTAAATTTTATGTGCTCTTAAGTGTCCTTGGGTAGTTCAAGAAACATCTTACTTGGCAGTTTAGCCGCTATAAAACAGCAATTGAATTAAATATTTAGTACAGAAAATATGTGTAACTAGCTACGCGTCAGCTTACGCTTTTGCTTTTCGTATTTTTCCAAAATGTCTTGAAACTGTTCTTTTGCAATTTCCACGATTTTTATTTTGACCAATTCTCGCAAACTGGCATCTTGGCGATAGTCCTCCACTTCCAACGTTCTGCCTAGTGCTTTGGATTTGTTGGCGACCATTTTGCCCGTGAGTGGATTGGATTTAATGGCTTCAATGGCTTGCGTGGTGATCGCTGGATTTTCCTCCACTACGGATCGAATGCGTTCATTGAGTTGGTTGTTTTTTTCTGCTTCTAGGGCTTGCAATTGTTGGCGAATGCTTTTTTGCTTCTGCTCTTGCTCCTTTTGTTTTTTGCGCTGCTCTTCTTTTGGGTCGGTGTACTCTTCTTTTAGACAGAGTATGAAAAAACCAGGTATGGATCGCTTGATTTCTCCATTGGCTTTGGCACGACGGGTGACGCGCATGGCTTTTTCGATCCGCTCTTCATCAATGCTCGGATGCGTCCGCAGCACTTGCATAAATTTAGAAGGCGTGACGCCAAAGCTTTCTTTCAGTTGGGTGTGGTATTGACTAAAAAGCTGATCGATTCGGCTTTCTTCCGCTTCGTTTTCGGCATCGTTTTCTTCAAATTGGAGCAATAGTTGTTGGCGGTTGACTTTCTTTTTCTCTCCCGCTTGCATTTTTATCTTTTCTGCTTCGGTCTTTTCCCGAAATCGGAAGCAAAGCGCGACCACGCTCCTACCCTCTTTGACTTTGGCGGTGTCCGTTACCATCAGATCAGTATGTTTATTGATTTCCTTTACGGCGGGTTTGACAATCCAGCGATTGAAATCTGCGAAGAGTTTGTATTTGTCTTTCACCTCAAACATTTCTTTCATCTCGGCAATGGTGAGTGTCCTTTTACCGATGGACTGGTATTGTTTGAGCAGTTCATATACTCGCACTGGATAGACCCCCAGTTTTACGACATTTCTAAGATCGTAGGCCGTAAAGTTTTTTTGTAGTTGCAGTAGCAAGGGTTTCATTTTTTGCTCTACCACCACGTCTATATATTCTTCACTAGCGGGTGCTTTCTCTTCTTCGCCTTCTTGCAAATAGTCCAATTCGCGAAGGATGTGGTATTGCTTTTCTCGCGCAGTTCCATTTTTCTCATATTTCACGTAAAAGGATTTATTCATTAGGCTTTTGCCTGCTTCCCGTAGATAGTGATAAGAATCGCCTGACTTAAGCTCAAAGGCTTTGATGACATCACCGTAGCGAATACGATAGACTTTGAACTCTTCATCGCCCCTACGAATCTGTGAAAGTACAGAGAGAAAAAAGCGCGTCTCCCAAATATCAAATTTGTACCTCGATTCTATGAGATTATTGGATTTCTTAATGAGAACGATTCCTTTATTGCTGTGCTTGCGTTTTTTTGCCATCTTATTGTATGAGTAAATTGGAAAAGCATTGTCTAATATGAGAAAAATGGAACAATAAGTATTGACAAATATAGCATTTATTTCCAAATTCCTCATAATATAAAGGTGTGCTTCTCCAAATATCTCATAGACTTCCAAATTCCTCGCATTTGTATTCCAAATATCTCATAGTAAACTTCCATATTTCTCATAGGCATTTCTAAATCTCTCATACTTGTTTCCATTTCTCTCATATGATTTTTCTTAAGAAATTGATTATCAATGTATTGCACACTAATAAAAGATATAAAAAGCATAAAAAAATATAAAATCAACAAAAAGATAATAAGTTGATGTTGAATTTATTTATTTATGACTCATGCTACGCAAGTAGTACCTTAGTCTATATTATTCGCTGACCCCTGAGATTGGCGTGCTTTGAATTAGAGTGGCTTCGACTTGTCTGCCTAAGGCGTGAGGATGACACCCGACGATTTGTAAACAAGTGGCACTTTGTGTCATTTGCAATTTGGTGTTTTGCGTAACATCAGTTATAATTTGCTTTCATGCTTGCTGCGGAAGTTGGGTTTATACTACGCATGCGCGTGGTAAAAGCAGTCATAAACCAGCAGCTCCAAATGTCTCATACTTTATTGGCTTATGCTCTTTTTCTTGTGTGGCTGCTTAATAATACGCTAATTTCTTCATGCCGAAGTAGGAAGGTTTTGGAATTTTTGCTTCAAATATGAGATATTTGGAATGAAAGAGAGTGGAAAAGGCTTGAGAATTTTGAGTTATTATTGTGTGTATTGTACTCGTTTGGGGCTAAAAAGGCACAAAAAGATGACCTATAATTTGTTCCAAATCTCTCATATTAATCTTTTCCTACACGCTTTATTGTGATGCTGAGGTCCATTTTTTTTGTAAACGACTAGACAAGCAAGATTTCCTATGTTAGATAACTGATATTACGTGCGTAGTATTTCTATTTGTATTTTTAGTACAATCTTGCAAGTAAATTTCACATGATATTTTTATATTTTAAATAGGGGAGTTTGAGGGAGAAAGAAGGGTTTTTCTAAAACCCTTCTTTCTCCCTCACCCCTTATTCACCGCCGTCGAAGACGGCGGCAGACGGGTTTTTAGAAGCTCGAAATGCTAGGGAATTGCTCACTTTTAAAATTTGATAAGACTTGAATTGCAATGTACTATGTATGTAGGAGTATAATCTTTTATACAAAAAAAGGTAAAATTGCTGGCTGATATTTTGCAGATAAGGAATCAAGAAATAGTGCAAATGAATACATGATGAAATGGGTGAGCTTAAAATATCATCATTAATTTTTCTTCTTATCTTGACAAATAAACCCCAATAGGAATCTCCTACACACAAAAAACTTAGACTTATTTCTGATAAAAAGAGTTGTCTTTTTGTAAACTTTTTGACTTTTAAGTACTGGATTTATTTCGTATTCTTCATTCCAATCATTTTTCTGAACAAGGAAAACCCTTTCTAGGCACTTTTAGCCTATTTTGGTTGGCTTTTGATCCTTTTTGATAAAACTGCTAAGGGAAAGTGGTAAAAGTCACTGAAATCGCTTAAAAATTAGATCAACCCTAGCACTGCATGATTTATTTTGAGCGAAAAGCCAATGTTTGTACTTCCTTGCTAGTCTCCATAGTGGTAAATTTGGGTAATAAAATATATTTTATACAGTATTTAATTTTTTTACATTATAAAAACTAAATATTTGGTAAAATTAAAAGGCATTTTTTAATATTAAAAATATATAATATGTTTTTAGTTTTTTTAT
>JBCCRX010000345.1:0-7316 GCA_039201015.1 Bacteroidota bacterium
AGAGAGCTGGCTTTAGTGTTTTGTAAAACGAGAGGAAGATGTATCATACAATTCCTGCTTCAAATGCTCTATTTACTAATGAATCAGTACGTTTAGCCGTTAGGAAATATGGCAGTCGTACTCGTCTGCCTTAAGCTGAAACTGTAAAGATTGAAAGCTCACTACTGATATTTAGCCAAGCAAACTTAATAATAAAAACGCTTAAAAGCCTCCATGGCTTCGTACTCTGCCAGTCCTAGTGCATCATAGACTTTCGCAGTACCCCGATTGCGTTCTTCGGCGCGTTGCCAAAACTCTCTGGCGTCGTTGCCTGGAAAGAGTGGACGATCTTTCTGTGATTGGTGTTTAAAAATGGCGCGACGTTTGCGCAGCAGTTCATCTGGACTAATCGGAACGGCCATATCAATGTCTTCCACCTCCCACTCTTGCCACGCACCACGATATAGCCACAACCAACAATCCTTGACCCATTGTGCCTCCGCATCACCCGCTTCTGCCCGCGCTCTTATCTTGCGTAAGCTTTGCAAGACAGCATCCAGACAAACGCGATGTGTGCCATGCGGATCGGATAAGTCCCCAGCCGCATAGACTTGATGCGGGCGAATGCTATTCAATAAATCAACTGTGATTTTGAGGTCTTCCTCGCCTAGTGGTTTTTTCTTCACTTTGCCCGTTTCATAGAAAGGTAAGTCCAGAAAGTGCGCAAAATCATCGGTGATTCCTACCGAACGACAACCTGCTTTGGCTTCTCCTCTACGAATCAAACCTTTGATGCGTTGTACTTCGGAGGAGTCGATTTCGCCAGGTGCTTTGGTCTTTATTTTCCTTTTGATCGCATCCAGCATCATTTCGGAGATGTCTTGTTTTAGTCCAAAAATTTCGTGGTACTCGTTTACAAAATCTGCAAAACGTACCACATCTTCATCGTGTACAGCAATATTACCAGAGGTCTGATAGGCAACGTGTACTTCGTGATCGTGGTCGGCAAGTCGAATGAAAGTACCACCCATTGAAATGACGTCATCGTCGGGATGAGGACTGAAAATAATGACGCGTTTTTTGGCTGGTTTGGCTCGTTCTGGTCGTTTGGTGTCATCAGCATTGGGCTTTCCGCCAGGCCAGCCCGTAATGGTATGCTGCAAATGATTGAAAATTTCAATATTGGCGTAGTATGCGCCGTCATAAGCCGTTATAATATCGCTCATGCCTTTGTCCATATAATCTCGATTGGTCAATTTCAGGATAGGTTTATTAACTGTCTGGCTAAGCCAAATTACTGCTTTGCGCACCAATTCAGGCGACCACTCAATATCCCCTAACAGCCAAGGCGTTTGTACTCGCGTCAGTTTCGCGCTTGCTGCACCGTCCACTACAATGACAACATTGGGGTGTTCTTGCAAATAAGTGGCTGGCACCGAATCACTAATTTCTTCTTCTACTGCTCTCCTGATGATGGGCGCTTTTCCTTCTCCCCAAGCCATTAAAATGATTCGTTTGGCATTCATAATGCTATTGACGCCCATCGTGATTGCCTTGCGAGGAACATATTCTTCTCCAAAAAAATCGCTCGCTGCATCCAATATCGTTACATGATCTAGCGTGACTAGACGAGTGCGCGAATTGATACCAGAACCTGGTTCGTTAAACCCGATGTGTCCCGTACGACCAATGCCCAATATCTGCAAATCCAAGCCACCGTAATCTTCTATCTTTTGCTCATAGTCTTGACAGTAAGCGAGCACTTCTTCCTTGGGCAGCGTACCGTCAGGAATGTGAATATTTTCTGCTGGAATGTCAATCAAATCGAACAAATATTCGTGCATAAAACGCACGTAACTTTGCAGTGCTTCCGCTTCCATTGGGTAGTATTCGTCCAAATTGAAAGTGACTACATTTTTGAAACTCAAACCTTCCTCTTTATGCAAACGCGCCAGTTCACTGTAAAGCGTTTTGGGCGTCGAACCCGTCGCCAAACCTAGCACACAAGCCTCTCCTCGATCCGCTTTGGAACGAATCAAATCTGCAATCTCGTGTGCAACTGCTTTGGAAGCTTCCATAGATTCTTCAAAAATCTTGGTTGGTATTTTCTCCCTCACCATAAAAGGATCGTAGCCCAAAATCGCAAGTGATTTTTTTTGTTCCTTTTCAACTGTCATATTCTATATGTTTTATTTTCTTCTGCATTGTTGCATTGTTGCATTGTTGCATTGTTGCATTGTTGCATTGTTGCATTGTTGCATTGTTGCATTGTTGCATTGTTGCATTGTTTAGCAAAATAGTACAATCTCACCATGATTCAATACTACTATGAAAAACCTTCAAAGTAGCCTCAAACCCTCTCGCTCGAAGGGTGCAAGGCGTTCTACTTTAGGGTCAAGTTCGGTGACGAGGACATCGAGTTGGTTGAGATTGCAGACTTTCATGCGCTGTACAGAATGCAATTTTTCTGCTATCGTCAGTGCAACTACTTGATCGGAGGCCTGCATCATGGCTTGCGTAACTTGTACCACTTCCCAATCATTGTCCGTCATTCCTTTTTTAGGATCAAGTCCATTTAGTCCTGTAAAGCAATAATCCATGCGGATACTATGTAATTGTTTAAGGACTTCTCCCGTCACCGCCAATTGTGCATTTTTGGAAAGTTTCCCACCCAAAAAAACGACTTCTAAATTGGGATGCTCTAGGAGTTGCATAGCCGTTGGGAGACTAATGGTAAATACAGTAGCGTTGAGGTCTTGTGGTATATTTCTGGCAAATTCTCGGCAAGTTGTACCTCCACTAATTAAGATAAACATTCCATCGTGAAGTAGCGCAGCCGCTTTTTGGGCAATCTTATTTTTTGCTTCGTAAGCATAGACTTTGGTCTTGGGATAGGACGACAAGTGATAAGACTTAGATAAGGCTCCACCATATACTTTAGTTACTTTTCCCGCTTCTGCCAATTCATTCAAATCCCTGCGAATAGTATCTTCGGATACGGCTAGCTTGGCACTCAAGTCAGAAGACAGCACTTTATTATGTACATTGATTTCTTTGAGTATCGTAGCTTGTCGTTCTTGCTTCAACATGTCTGTATTCTTCTTTGGTGATATTGAATAAGTCCAACCATAGGTGCTTGTGTAATCTTACCTACTTTTAGCGAGTAAGATGCAGCAACTTCTTTTATAGCATCTTGAAAGAAATAGGCAACAGAACCTGTAAAGTGAACGGAGTAATGATTAGCATTTTCATAGCACAAGACTTTTTGCTCAAAAAATGCACGAGTTTGCGTCTTTATTAGGTTTTTTACGTACTTTTCTTGCATATTCTTTTTTAAAAAAGGTGCAAAAGACGCAAGAAAACGATTTGGAAAGGGCTCTTTATATACTTTTTGCAGTATTTTTTCTTCTCTTAAATCGTATTCTAAACACAGCTTTTCGCGAAGTTTGTTGGGTATCTTTTTATATAAGAAATCACACATCAGTTGCTTACCCATTATAGCCCCACTACCTTCGTCTCCTAGTATAAATCCAAATCCACCAATATTTTGTAACACCTCTTTTCCGTCGTACACACAACTGTTAGAACCCGTTCCGAGTATGCAAACAATTCCAGCTTTGTCTCCGCATAGTGCATAAGCAGATGCGAGCATATCCGACTGAATATCAACATTTTCAGCTTTTTTAAATATCTGCTTCATACTAGCACTTAACTTCTTACTAGCTTCATAGGTTGCTCCCGCTCCGTAATAGTAAAGTGATTGAACCTTACTTGTGGATAATGGAAAGGTATTTTTAATTTGTTCTATAATAAAAGCCGTTTTTTGTTGGTAGGGATTCATACCTTCAGTTGTCCATTGCCGAACCAATTTGCCATTGTTTTTTAGTAAGGCCCAAGCTGTTTTGGTAGAACCACTATCTGCTATTAGAATCATGCGAAAAAATGCAATTTAATGCAAAAATAGTACAATTATCGGCACAAACAAGTAATAATACGCAAAAGGTATAATTAAACTTTGCTACTTTCTGAATAATATTCCAGAACCCGTTCCCACACCAATAACGGTTCGCATGGCGTCTTCTGGTTTCGTATCCGTGAAAATAAGCTTTTCCTTTTTGACATGAAAAATGAAGCCATTGGTTGGATTAGGAGCAGTGGGCACAAAAACTGTGTATATTCCATTTTCGTGTTCAGCAGTAACGAAGCCCGTCATTAATGTATCAAATACATCCACTAAAACAACTTGTGAAAAAGAGCTTCCTTTTTTACCAAAAAACTGCCGCACGGTTTCTTGTATCGTATTATAAAAAGGCAATTTGGACAAATAGTAGCGATTGAAATAACGAACGACCGCATTGCCTGAACGCGTCCGTACAAATAGACCAACCACAAAGCAAAAAGCAACCACAATCGCAAAAGCCAATAGGTAAGCAATGAGGGGAGCTAAGGAAGCATTAGAGAAAATAGCGGCTATGGGTTCGATGACACGGGTGGCGATACGTAAGACAAACTGCACCAGAAGAATGAAAAGGGTGATTGGTAATAGAACCAGCACGCCTCCAAGGAGTGTAGTGGTCAGGAAGGTAATGAGCTTTTTTGTGAAAGGAATTTGCTCATTCATTTTTTGGAGTGTCTTAGGTCTTTTTATCATAACGAACTAGAATTTGCGCATTAAAATATAGTCGGCGTGGCGTCGTAATGATAAGGCAGGAAGACTACCTTTTGTTTTGTGAAAGCGTCAAGAGTAGTGTTGTACTGCAATGTCTTATGAGCGCAGAGAGACGAGCAGAGCGTTTTTCGCAGACTTACCTGGAACATTACTCTATGTTCTTCTCTAATTTGTTTTTTGAAGAAAGCTACACAAATGACTGTAAATTTCTGATTGTAACGTTTTGCGGTGAAAGAAAAAGGTCTCTAAAAATCAGCAGTTGAGGGGTTTTTCACGCCTTCGACGCAAAAATACTTTTGGAGGGAAAGACGAATCAGCGGTAAAACCACCGATCCATCTCTCCTTCCTGAAGTTCCTTTCGCTGCATCAGTAGCGAATTATATGGAATTTCAACACTTGTGAAATGCTATTGCAGCATTTACTAACCACCACATTACGTAATAATTAGGTAAATTTATTTATGTTCTATCGTTCCTAATTAGGCGTGTACGAAGTCTTAAGCCATGCTCAAAATAAGTCCCAGTAACACTCCTGAAATCGCTCAACAAATATGCCCAGCGGTGTTTCCGTCCAAAGAGATTTACTAAGCATACTTATTGAGCGATTTTCTGACATGGACTTAGGCTATTTTCGAGTAAAATGTTAACAAAAACGAGACTTCGACAGCCCTAATTCCTAATAGCAAGTGTGTAGGCATTGTTGAGCAATATCAATCTTCTTGCTTAGAAGTCAAAATAACGCCACAAAGCGTGACGGACAGCGCAATCATTGCAGAACATAGTTTCCAAATAGGGTCATAAACGAGCAGTATGCAAGCCATAGATAGAATAGCTCCGAAACCAGCAATTACCTCTCCTTTTGTTTGAAATGGACCTCTCCCCCACATAATAGAACCTGTTTTTGAATGTTTGCAAAAGAATTGGAATGGAAGTCACACCGATTGGATCATTTCGTACTTGAATAATTGTTATTGAACCTAGAAAAATGTGTATTTAGTAATAGCAACTGAAGCGAAAAAGTAACAGGTGTTTTGTGGACTATGTTGTATGGCATTGGTCAGCAGTGAGCTGATATGATGCAAAATTGACATACGGCTAGGGTAAAGGCAAAAATTGTTGATTTGGAGAGATAGACAGACTAATTGACCGCCTCACAGAAAACGATACAGGCGAAATCTCTAAATTGCCGAGATTATATTAAATAGCGGTCTCCTCCAGAACGAGATA
Source organism: Bacteroidota bacterium (assembly GCA_039201015.1). Taxonomy (GTDB): domain Bacteria; phylum Bacteroidota; class Bacteroidia; order Chitinophagales; family Saprospiraceae; genus JAAUTG01. The sequence continues at coordinate 5,875 of JBCCRX010000345.1, forward strand.
ATCCGTATGAACTTCCTTGCCCTTGTAAGTATCAAATAATTGTGTCATCACATGCTTTGCTTAAAAAATGATGACCTTTAAGATATAACGAGCAATCAAAGATTGTGTTCGAGCTAGTTCTTGAACATTCAATAGCGACACTTAGAAGGTACTGCTTTTATAAAATATGATTTATAGTTTTTTGCTTTTTCATCCATGCAGCCAGAAAGATCTAGTAATTCGATATTTTTGAAATCAATAGGATGACTTTCGGCTTGCAGGGCAATGTAGCCTTCCGTCAAAACTTCGCCTGCGCGAGCGATCCATGCGGCTTTGTCTTCCATTATTTTGAAATTATCCCAGTCTTTTCCTTCATACTCTTTGCTGATGAAACCACCTCCAATTTGAGGTCGTTCAAAACTTAAAACCGTATCACCTTCGATCAAGAAGTGCATCGCTTCGCCTCCCAAAACAATTGCCTCTGCGTGTACCCATTGATCGCCGTGATAGGTCTTGGAGTTGGAAGAAATGCAATGCTCGTAATTGATGCTATCGCCCATAACCACCGCCGTTCCTGGCGTACAGGCATTACCCGTTGTGCGTTCTCCTTCTCCCAATCCACCTAGCAATTGCAGCTCTACCGAAACAGGAAAACCTTGTCCTATTTCATTACTCAAAGCCGATTGGGAATGCAGCATGACACCGCTGTTACGCACATTCCAGCTCGCGCCACCTGGCGTTTGTTCCCCCAAGAAGCGATAATCAAATGCCAATTTGTAATAAGAGTAAGGCGTTTCGTAGTACAGATGTCCAAAGGCATCATCGAAGCTTTCGTATTCGTTGTATTTAATACGGATCATGCTGTCCTCGACCACAAAGGTCTCTTTGTAATTTTCATTAATTTCAAACCCTGCCATTTTAATGTCCCAGCCTTCCAAATCTTTGCCATTGAAAAGCGACTTCCATTCTTCTACATTACTGTCCTTTTCTTGGGAAGCTATTTGACAAGCCAATATATTCAGGGAGAGAAAATAGAGTAGTAAATGTTTCATCTTGAGTTGGTTTGTTTAAATGATTGTCCTTATAGGGCTAAAGCAATATGCTGAATAAAAGTCTAAAGTAACTATTTTTTGCTTACCTTTATTACAGTGTAAACTAAGTTTGTTTTAATTTTGAGAAGCGAGAAATTCCTTAGAATTTTGAGCTTCAAAAAACCTATCTGCCGCCGTTGAAGACGGCGGCAAAGAAGGGTGAGGGAGAAAAAAGGGTTTTAGAAAAACCCTTTTTTCTCCCTCAAACTCCCCTATCTAAAATACAAAGAAACTTAGTTTACACTGTATTTATTACACTGTAAACTAAGTTTTATATGATTTTTCAAGGGGAGTTTGAGGGCGAAAGATGATTTTTGTAAAATCGTCTTTCGCCCTCATCCCCCTTTCCGCGCCGCCTTCGGCGGCGCAGGG
>JBCCRX010000346.1:0-7309 GCA_039201015.1 Bacteroidota bacterium
CCTCTCCATCTCTCAATCCTCTCCATCTCTCAATCCTCTCCATCTCTCAATCCTCTCCATCTCTCAATCCTCTCCATCTCTCAATCCTCTCCATCTCTCAATCCTCTCCATCTCTCAATCCTCTCCATCTCTCAATCCTCTCCATATAATAAGGCATCCACATTGTCCGTTTTGCTATGGGTCATCTATCCACTCACCGAATACTAAAGATAAATTTAATGAAGCAATTTTGTCTTTCCATAGCACTAATCTGCTCATTGGCAGCAAGTTCGATAGCACAAGATAGTCATTTTACCCAATTCTACGCAAACCCTATGAACTTAAATCCAGCTTTGACGGGCGGATTTGACGGAACCTATCGTTTTTCTTTCCTTTATCGCGACCAATGGGCAAGGGTCATGGATCGTCCATACACTACTTTCAATGCAGCTTTGGATCTTCGCTTTCCAGTCGGCTATAACCAATCGAGAACAGAAGACGCAGTTGGCATTGGTTTGATGTTTGATACAGATCGTGTGGCGAGTGTAGGTTACAGCAATACGGGCATGCACTTTTTTGGTGCGTTTCATAAGTCTTTGAATAGCCGAAACAATCAATATCTTTCGGGGGGTATCCAAATTGGTTTGAACCAAAGAAATGTCAATAATGCACGACTGACTTTTGAAGACCAATTTGATGGTTCGACGGGCTACACAGGCGCAACCAATGAGATTTTACCCCCTGAAAATAGTTTTGCTTTTGCTGATTTTTCCGTTGGCATTAATTACAGCTATTCTCCTTCCAGAAATGCAGGCTTGTTTCTGGGGGCTGCTATGCACCACGTCTTTGAACCTGAAATTAGCTACTACTTTAATCGTCGAACCAATGATCCTGATTTGGGTAGCAATCAACTGCATCGCAAATACACTGCGCACATCGGAGCAAGTATTCCTATTGCCAATCGAGCTGCGCTAACGCCTCGTGTCATGGGACGTTTACAAGGCAGTCATTTAGAAATCAATGCAGGCTCAAACGTGCGATTGAGCTTGGGAGAATTTGGCGGTTCTGCCATGCACTTCGGGGGTTGGGTGCGTCCTGCCACTGATGAAAACAATACCTTTAATCTAGAAACAGCGATTCTGATGCTTGGCTTTGAGACCAACAATGTTCTTTTTGGCTTTAGCTACGATCTTTCTGTCTCAGATATACAAAGCATACAATCAGGGCAAGGCTCTTTCGAGATTTCTGTAGCTTATTTAGGGAATTATGATAGTGAGACCATCTTATGTCCTACTTTTTAGAAATTCTAAACTAAATCTTTTCAGTTCTTGTCTAAACAGCAGTCAATATTATCTTTGCGCAAAATAGCAAAACTAATATGACTATCATCCACAAGCTAATAGCACAAAACAACGGTTTATGCAAGACATTCCCGCTATACTTCTCCTAGCAGACGGCACACTTTTTCATGGCAAAGCTGCTGGAAAAATCGGAACTGCCACTGGTGAAATTTGTTTCAATACAGGTATGACTGGCTATCAAGAGGTCTTTACTGATCCTTCTTATTTCGGACAAATCTTAGTCGCCACCAATGCCCACATTGGCAATTATGGCACTAGAGAGGAAGACAATGAATCCAAAGACATCAAAATCGCTGGTTTTGTCTGTAAAAACTTCACCAACGAGCATTCTCGCCAACTGGCAGATGCACCGATCCAAGACTATTTTGAATCCCAAAATTTAGTTGCCATTTCGGATATAGACACACGCGCACTGGTGCGACACATTCGTAGCAAGGGAGCGATGAATGCCATTATTTCCTCCGAAGAAACAGAAGTCGAAATATTGAAAGCAAAACTAGCCAAAGTACCCAGCATGGATGGGCTAGAACTGGCAAGTCGGGTGAGCACAAAAGAGCCTTACACACTAGGCAAAGAAGATGCAAAATATCGAGTGGCGGTACTTGATTTTGGGACGAAGCGAAATATATTGAACAACTTTGTGGAGCGCGATAGCTACGTCAAAGTTTTTCCTGCCAAGACTTCTTTTTCAGAATTGAAAGAATGGAAACCAGATGGTTATTTCCTTTCCAATGGGCCAGGTGATCCTGCGCCTATGAAATACGCAGTAGAAACGGCTAAACAGATTTTGGAAGAAGGAAAGCCGCTTTTTGGTATCTGTTTAGGACACCAATTACTCGCTTTAGCACTAGATATTCCGACTTATAAGATGCATCACGGGCATCGTGGCATTAATCATCCAGTAAAGAATTTGATTACTGGAAAGTGTGAAATCACGAGTCAAAATCACGGTTTTGGTGTCAGTCCAGAAGCCATCAACGCCAATGCAGATAAAATAGAAATTACACACAGAAACCTAAATGACGATACAATTGAAGGTATTAAAGTAAAGGATAAACCTGCCTACTCAGTGCAATATCATCCAGAAGCTTCGCCTGGTCCGCACGATGCGAATTATTTGTTTGATGAGTTTGTTAAACTACTAGAGCAAAAGGGATGAGAAAGAACTGACTAGGCAAAAAAATGAAAGGCTCTTAGAAATTGTGGAGAAGATTGCCGTAGCAAGACAACACTATGAAGAATTTAAGGTGGACATTATCAATTAGGCGTGTACGAAGTCTTAAGCTATGCTCAAAATAAGTCTCAGGAACGCTCCTGAAATCGCTCAACAAGTATGCTCCAAAGGTTTTTTATGGACGGAAACACCAACTTTCACTGATTTTTTTGGGAAAAATCAGTGAAAATTGGTGTTTCCGTCCGAAGAGATTTACTAAGCATACTTGTTGAGTGATTTTCTGACATTGACTTAGGCTATTTTCGAGTAAAATGTTAGCAAAAACGAGACTTCGTACAGCCCTAATTATCAATGATAAAAGCGTAGCTGAAATTAGAGAAGCCTTGAGTAGTGATAATTTTGGACAATTCTATCCATATTTCAGTTGGAAAAAGTATTTTCAAGCCAACTATTTGGCTTCTTTTAATTTACTAAAAAAAAATTTAGTATCCACCCAATGGTTCAAAGCATAAATTGCAGCTATACTTGAATAAATGAAGTATTAGACCTCAATGAGATAAAAAAATCTTTGTCAAAAAAATGAGCATTATACTAGACATCAAAGCAAGAGAAATATTGGATTCGCGCGGCAACCCGACGGTAGAAGTAGAAGTCATGACCGAAACGGGAATCATTGGTAGAGCAGCCGTACCTTCGGGCGCATCCACTGGGAAATACGAGGCAGTAGAATTGAGGGATGGCAACAAGAAGCGTTTCATGGGAAAAGGCGTTTTGAAAGCGATAAAAAATGTAAATGAAGCCATTGGAGATGAACTGGTCGGGGCAAATGTATTCGACCAAAGATACATTGATCAATCCATACTAAACTTGGATGGTACTGAAAATAAAAGTAAATTGGGGGCGAACGCGATATTAGGGGTTTCATTGGCAGTTGCAAAGGCAGCAGCAGCAGAATTGGGGCAACCACTCTATCGCTACTTGGGAGGTGTGAATGCACATATTTTGCCCGTTCCAATGATGAATATTTTGAATGGTGGTTCTCATGCCGACAATAGTATTGATTTTCAGGAGTTTATGATTATGCCTGTAGGCGCAGAGACTTTCTCGCATGGTCTGAGAATGGGAACGGAAGTCTTTCACAATTTGAAAAAAGTATTAAAAGACAAAGGCTATTCTACTAATGTAGGCGATGAAGGTGGTTTTGCGCCGAATATGAAGTCGAATGTGGAAGCCGTAGAAACGGTCTTGATGGCAATTGAAAAAGCGGGCTACAAAGCAGGCGATGACATTATGATTGCGATGGACGCAGCAGCCTCTGAATTTTACAATGCCGAAGAAAAAGTTTATCATTTGCATTTCTCAACGGGTGATAAACTGACGACTAGCGAAATGGTGGACTATTGGGCAGATTGGGTGAACAAATATCCCATTTTGTCGATTGAGGATGGCTTGGATGAAGACGACTGGAGCGGTTGGAACGCTTTGACTGCAAAAGTAGGCGACCAAGTGCAATTGGTGGGCGATGACTTGTTCGTCACTAATGTAAAGCGGCTACAAAGAGGCATCCAAGAGAAAAGTGCTAACTCTATCTTAATCAAAGTTAATCAGATTGGTTCTTTAACGGAAACGATCAATGCCGTCAGTATGGCGAATCGTGCTAGTTTTACGAGTGTAATGAGTCATCGTTCGGGAGAAACCGAAGATACTACAATTGCTGATTTGGCGGTTGCCTTGAACACAGGACAAATCAAAACGGGTTCTGCCTCTCGCTCGGATCGCATTGCAAAATACAACCAATTGTTGCGCATTGAAGAAGAGTTGGGGGACATGGCAGCGTACTTGGGGAAGGCAATTTTGAGATAAATGTTTATTTGTTTACTTGTTGATCTGTTTATTTGACTTGTCAGATCAACAAATAAACGGATCAACAAATAAACAACATCAATGGCTCGAAGAAAAAGTCCACTTCAACAAATTATGGGAAATATTCCCAAACCACTCAGAAGTCGGTACACTTTAGTGATACTGGTATTCTTAGTTTGGATTCTATTTTTCGATACCTACGATGTGCTCACCCAATGGCGATTGTCCAAAACAAAAACAAAACTGATAGAGGAAAAAGCCTATTATGAGCGTGAAATCAAGCAAACGCGAGAAGATAAACTAGATTTGGAGCGCAATGTTGAGAAATTTGCGCGAGAAAAATATCATATGAAACGAGCGGATGAAGATGTATTTGTCATTGTGGAGGAAGAAGAAGAATGAATGTTGAATTACGAATAAAGGAATTTTGAATGGCTGAATCTTAGTAACGATCAAATAATAACTTCCCGATTTGTGACCAAGTGTAGGTAAGGCATCCTATCCGCTAGCGGTTCTCTTCGTTGAAAAGATACTTAATCTTTTCTGCAAGCAACACTGCGAGAATGTTAAAAAGCCTCGCCATCCGCCTCAGGCGGATTCCTGTGTTTTTTGCCTTGTATCAGAACAAAATCTGCTCGGTCAAAATGCGGAACTTATTGTTTGTCCGTTACTTAGAGTAAAAATGCTGAACGATAAAATAAAACATTCAATCAATAGAAGCATCTTATGTTGGCTAGCAACTGCCTCCAAAGACGGCATGCCCAATGTATCGCCAAAAGAAGTATTTACCTACTTTGAAAATGATAGCATTATCATTGCCAATATTGCCTCTCCAAACACCGTGAAAAATATTCGTGGCAATGCGCAAGTTTGCGTAAGCTTCATCGACATTTTAGTGCAAAAAGGTTTCCAACTAAAAGGCAAGGCGACAATTGTGAGAAAGTCGGATGTAGCATTTTCTGAAATGGAAGCCCAACTACTAAAAATGACAAAGGGGAGGTTTCCTTTTACTACCATCACAAAGATCAAAATCGAATCTACCAAAGCAATTATAGCACCGAGTTATCTATTCTATCCAAAGGATACCACCGAAGCCCAACAAACTGAAAATGCCAAAAAAGCATATCGTTTATAAAATACAGTTGCTGAGTATGTTGTATTTGTACTAAGAAACGACTCACAAATAACCTCAGATTCTTGACTTCATCTTTACGCCTTAGGCGAACAGGTTTTGCGCTACTTCTCGTTAGAAAAAGTCTTATGTCCGCCTAAGGCGGATTGCGATTTTTCTGCCTCCATTAGCACAAAAATATCTTGTCAAGAACCTCAGTTTATTCATCCCTCGTTCCTAATCGAATCAACAAATCAACAATTAAACAAATCAACAAAAAATATGTCCGTATTAGTCAATAAAAACTCAAAAATCATTGTACAAGGTTTCACTGGCAAAGAAGGTACATTCCACGCTACCCAAATGATCGAATATGGCAGCAATGTCGTGGGAGGTGTCACGCCAGGTAAAGGTGGTAGAATACACCTAGATCGTCCTGTTTTCAATACGGTTTCCGAAGCCGTTGCAAAAGCAGGAGCGGACGTTTCTTTAATCTTTGTTCCGCCACCATTTGCTGCCGATGCAATCATGGAGGCCGCTGACGCGGGCATCAAAGTCATTATCTGCATCACGGAAGGCATTCCAGTGCAGGACATGGTAAAAGCCAAGGCTTACATTGAGGAGCGTGATTGTCGTTTAATCGGACCGAATTGTCCTGGTGTCATTACGCCAGGCGAAGCGAAAGTAGGCATTATGCCTGGATTCATTCATCGTCCTGGTAAAATTGGGATCGTAAGTCGTTCTGGTACATTGACTTACGAAGCAGTAGATCAAGTGACCAAAGCAGGTATGGGACAATCGACTTGCATCGGAATCGGTGGCGACCCAATTGTAGGTACAACTACCAAAGAAGCCGTAGAATTACTAATGAATGATCCAGAAACCGAAGGCATTGTTATGATCGGAGAGATTGGTGGTGGAATGGAAGCGGAAGCGGCGTATTGGATCAAAGAGAATGGCACAAAACCAGTAGTCGGTTTCATTGCAGGACAAACAGCACCGAAAGGTCGCAAAATGGGACACGCAGGCGCGATCATTGGTGGAAAAGACGACACCGCTGCTGCTAAAATGGCGATCATGGAAGCATGTGGTATCCACGTCGTGGAATCTCCTGCCACCATTGGTGCAAAGATGGCAGAAGCTCTAGGGAAATAAAATGAAAGCTTGTTTGGATTTTGATCTTTGAGTCGAAAATGAGCTATTTTTTCTTATATAGTTTTTAGAGGAGCTATCGTTTTTTAAATGGTAGCTCCTTTTTAGATATGAATACGTTCTAGTATTGACTTAAGTACTTCTACCTAATTATTTGGGACAGCAATTTCTCCTGTGGAAGATTTTACCAATCGGGGAGCAAGAAATGTCATTTTTGAACCCGAATTTGGGAATCGTTCTTGCAGCTTAGAGCAAAAAATGACATTTCTAAATCCTAAATAAGAAATTGCTGTACTTGGGCAATAAACTTGTGTAAAGTGTTCATTATAAACAATTTAAACAAATAAACAGCTTAAACAAATAGGTGAAAGTACTTATATTTTCTTGTGAAAAAAGATGTGCTTTGCTTATTACGTAATTGATAGCTAGACCTTCTAAAGTTGAAACATTATGCTTGATGCGTCATTGAAAATCAAGAAGTTGTAAAGGGAAATTAGGAGCAATTTGTCAAATTTTGAAAATTTGACAAATTTACACGCTCACAAAAAACTGATTATCAGCTATTTAATTTTTCAGTAAAGATAATCGTAACGCATCAACTCTATTATCTTCCTTAGAGTATGTTTTAAAATTAAATTCTGATATATTGAAAATTTAGCAAAAATTTGA
>JBCCRX010000347.1:0-7297 GCA_039201015.1 Bacteroidota bacterium
CGGGCTGCGCCAAGCTTCAGCTCTGTTTAGCACCTTGTTTTGGCTCATACAGTATTTTGTTTTTAACGCCTTTTTGGCACTTTTTTCACTAAAAGAAATTAGGTCGATTTTGATAATTCCTCAAAAAAATTCAGAGAACCACGAAATAATTCGATTAGCTCGGTATTAATTTTTCATCAAATTCACTATTTATTCGTGTACTAGTGGCTACTTTTACAACTAACCCATTTTTATTAAAAACTCTTATTCACTATGAAAAAAAAGCTACTAATCGGTCTATCTATTATCCTGCTTCTATTTTTTCTAGGCTTTCTTTTTATTCGCCCGCAACTGCGTATCCTTGCGGGCTACGTCGCTAAAAATGCTTGTTCTTGCGCCTACGTACAGGGGATGGCTAAAGAACAAATTAGAACAGAAGATGTAGGGTATGGCTTGTTGCGATTTGCAGATTTTGAACTAAACGAGGAAGAGCGTTCGGCTAGTAGTTCTGTTTATGGATTGGTGAAGCGAGTGGCGATCTACAGAGGCGATCTGGGTTGCGTTTTAGTGCCAAAAGCAGGTCTGGGGGACGACAAAATAAATCCAACTCTAGACTTTCCCTCTTCAACGATTGCTGGTTTCCCTTTTGAAAAAACCAAAGGAGATTCGCTGCATACCACTATAGATAATTTACAGATTCAAAATGCTTTATCCATAGGATTTGAAGCACTCGGCACAAGAGCAATTGTAGTGGTAAAAAATGGGCAAATCATTGCCGAACAATACAGCGAAGGTTTTGATGAAAACAGCTTGCACCTCGGCTGGTCGATGAGCAAAAGTATCACCAATGCACTAATTGGAATCTTGGTGAAGCAAGGAAAGCTAAGTTTAGATCAAAACAACTTGTTAGAAGAATGGAAAGGTACACCCAAAGCAGCAATCACGCTCAACGATCTACTGCAAATGAACAGTGGACTGTTGTGGGAAGAAGCTTATGGAAAGGCTTGCGCTGCCACCAACATGCTCTTTGAAGAGGCAGCAATGGGCAAGTACGCGGCTGCCCAAGAAAGAGAAGGCATCGCAGGTGAAAAATGGTACTATTCTTCTGGGACAAGCAACATTCTATCCGAAATCATTCGCCGTAATTTCACTTCCGACAAAAGCTACTGGAACTTTCCATACCGCGCGCTTTTTTCCAAAATCAACACCCCCAGTTTTCGCTTAGAAGCAGATGCAAGCGGTACTTATGTCGGTTCTTCTTATAGCTACGCAACGGCTAGAGATTGGGCGAAATTTGGTTTACTTTTCTTGAACAATGGCAACCAGAATGGACAGCAAATTTTACCTAGAGACTGGGTGAATCATACACGAACAATAGCTCCCAATTCAAGTGGCGAGTACGGCGCACATTTTTGGTTAAATCGAAATCAGAAATTTCCCGCTGCGCCCGATGATCTTTACTACTGTGGCGGATTCAATGGACAATACGTATTCATTATTCCAAGTGAGGATATGGTGATCGTACGCCTCGGAATAGATGGTCTAGGAGAAATGAATGCCAATCAATTGCTAGAGAATGTCTTGAAAAGTATTAGAGAATAAGCCTATCATAGATAAAATGCTCTCAAGTAACATTACAGCTTCACTTTTTTCTTGGAAATATGCTGCCCAATGATGATACCAATTCCAAATCCAGTGACACCTCCTATAATGCCAGGTATCACACCATCGTGCCCAGGTTGTCTCGTTATTCTTTGCGTTATAGAAACATCGTTTGCCTTTGTACGACTGATCTCCCTAGAGAAATAATAAGATACAGAGCCTAAAATAGCTCCCCAAATCAAAGAATTTCTCAATCTATCTTTGTAAGGCGAGATGACCATGTAGTCGTAGTCTTTTGTATGCAGTTTTGTTCTCGCGTACAGAGGTGGCTCAAGCCAAGTAGAGACATCAGTGAGCAAGACCATGCTGTCTTTATTAACCTGCTTTAGATAAGATTCTGGAAAGGAATGATCTGCCTTATATAAGGTTACCTTGTCCAAGGTTCTAGTATTGTCGGAAGAAAATACATTACTAAACTGAGCAGAAAGAAACAACGGGACTGTAAAAAGGACGAGTGTAAATAAATATTTTTGCATACTTTATGTTCTTTTAGATGGTGCTTTGGCAGTACCTACATTTAGTGGAACAATGCCACATCAAGGAGGTTCAGTTTTACTTATTGAGTAAGTGAGAGAAACGACTTATGAGCATAGACAAGGTCGCTCCTTCGTGCATTACAATCAAGTATTTTGGCTCACCAAATGTAAGGTTTTTTTTTAATAAGGCTGTTGCATCCGCCATTTTGTCAGACACTTTTTAGTGAAGTGTCATTCTCGCGTTTACTTTTTACATTTTTTGTACAAAAAGTCAGTTCAAAGTGCTGGCACGAGGATTGCAATGAATATGGATACATACTAAAAGTGTACATTAAAAGACAATAAGTAAAATATAAATCAATAACAGCAATGAGTAAAATTATAGGAATAGATTTAGGAACAACGAACTCTTGTGTAGCCGTGATGGAGGGGAATGAGCCTGTTGTTATTGCCAATGATGAGGGACGTAGAACGACGCCTTCTATTGTGGCATTTTTGGACAATGGGGAGCGTAAAATAGGTGATCCTGCTAAACGACAAGCCATTACAAATCCACAGAAAACCGTTGCTTCTATCAAGCGATTCATGGGGCAGCGTTATTCAGAAGTGGGAAATGAGGTGGAAAATGTGGCATACACTGTCAAAAAAGGAGACAATGATACCATCCGCGTAGATATCGACGGACGACTATATACCGCTCAAGAAATTTCTGCAATGGTTTTGCAGAAAATGAAAAAGGTGGCGGAAGACTTTTTGGGTCAGGAAGTAAAGGAAGCAGTCGTTACGGTGCCTGCTTACTTCAACGATTCACAGCGTCAAGCAACCAAAGAAGCAGGTGAAATTGCTGGTCTAACGATTCGTCGTATCATCAATGAACCTACCGCAGCCGCTTTGGCTTATGGTATGGATAAGCGAAACAAGGACATGACCATTGCCGTCTATGACTTGGGTGGTGGTACTTTTGATATCTCTATCTTGGACTTAGGCGACGGCGTATTTGAGGTGAAATCAACAAATGGAGACACGCACTTGGGAGGAGATGATTTCGACCGAGTTTTGATCAATCATTTGGCAGATTCTTTCAAACAACAAGAAGGAATTGATTTGCGAAAAGACCCAATGGCATTGCAGCGTTTGAAAGATGCTGCGGAGAAAGCAAAAATAGAGTTGTCTTCTTCTGTAGAAACGGAGGTGAATCTACCTTACATCACCGCTGTAGATGGTGTGCCTAAGCATTTGGTATTGAAAATTACGAGAGCCAAATTTGAGCAACTAGCCGATGATTTGGTACAGCGCACTTTAAAGCCTTGTGCAGAGGCCTTGAAAGATGCTGGCTTGGACAAAAGTGAAATCAATGAAGTGATTTTAGTAGGTGGTTCGACGCGCATTCCTGCTATCCAAGAAGCTGTGGAGAAATTCTTCGGCAAGAAACCAAATCGTGGCGTGAATCCCGACGAAGTAGTGGCAGTGGGCGCAGCTATTCAAGGAGGTGTATTGAGTGGTGATGTGCAGGATGTATTATTGCTAGATGTAACGCCACTCTCGCTTGGTATTGAAACGATGGGAGGTGTGTATGATGTGGTAATCGAAGCCAACTCCACCATTCCTACCAAGAAGTCGAAAGTGTATTCTACGGCAGCAAACAATCAGCCTTCAGTAGAAATTCACATTTTGCAAGGAGAGCGACCTATGGCAAAAGACAACCGTTCTGTAGGACGCTTTATCTTGAGTGATATTCCACCTGCACCACGCGGTGTTCCTCAAATTGAGGTTTCTTTTGATATAGATGCCAATGGTATTTTGAGCGTGTCGGCGAAAGACAAAGGAACAGGCAAAGAGCAAAGCATCCGAATTGAAGCTTCTACTGGTCTATCCAAAGAAGAAGTGGAAAGAATGCGCGCAGAGGCAGAAGCCAACGCAGAATCAGATCGAGCGTCCAGAGAACGCATTGATAAATTGAATACTGCTGACAACTTGATTTTCCAAACAGAAAAGCAGTTGAATGAATATGGTGATAAAATTTCGGAAGGCAATCGTGCTACGATCGAATCTGCACTGAACGAGTTGAAAGAAGCACATAAATCAGAGGATATTGGTCGTGTAGATGCCACCACCGAAGCTTTAAATCAGGCATGGCAAGCAGCTAGCCAAGAAATGTATCAAGCACAAGCAGAGGCAGGTGCAAATGCAGACCCAAATGCTGGCGCGCAAGCCAATGGAGAAAGTAGCAATGGTGCTAATACGACGGAAGACGTGACAGATGTGGAGTTTGAAGAAGTAGATGAGCAGAAGTAAATTTTGTTTCGCTCTTGGCTTTTAGCATTTGGCTATTAGCTGGCTGGTGAAATTTTAGATATAAAAGGGGAAGTGACTTTGTTTACTTTCCCTTTTTTATTGCAACAACTCAAAGGAATCAAACGAAAATAGACAAAAGCATGTAATAAACTAAAATAGTATGAAGTTTTCTATAAGTATTGCAAATAAAGGCAGCCAATAAGTCGCCGCCGTATTTTATAGAAAATCTAATCACTCTCATGCGTTTTTTACTCGTACTGTTTATTTCTTTTTGTTCTTATTTTTCCTGTACCGCTCAAACATCTTGGAAGAAAGCCTACGAAAAAGATGGACTCCTCATTCACACACGCACTAGCAAAGACGGATTGTTTGAATTCAAGTCAGATAAGACGATGTCTCAAGCCATTGAAAAAATTCTTAGCGTCATCAGAGATTACAAGGCTTACCCAGAATGGAGTTATAAGACCAAGTCTTTACGCATACTCGAACGTATTAATCCAGATACGCACTACGCTTACACCGTCGTTGACTTTCCCTTTCCGATGAAAGATCGTGATCTGATCACCTATTCCGAGACAACTTACGAAGCGAATGGTAATTTAATCATCAGCCTAAAATCCGTACCTGACAAAATTGCAAAAACAGAATATGTTCGGATCAATAAGGTGAGGGGTTTCTGGAAATTAATTCCGCTATCCGACAACAAAACGAGGGTCATTTATCAACTAGCTTCTGAATCCGTTGGACTCCCCAATTGGTTAGTAGAAATGTTTGCCTTAGAAGCACCGATTCAGAATATGAGCGAACTTGGAAAAAGAGCTGCTAAAGTAGCAGATTGAAATATCATGACGAAAATAAATCTTACATTCGTCGAAAATTTATAGCCATTTGTAAAGATTATTAGGGAAGTTACTACTCAATATGATATCTTGCTGATTGATGACAAAAAAATCATTCCAACCTTGTCATAGCTCTCTATTTTTGCCTTTAACAGATATGACTTCCAAGTTGGATTTTAGTTATTCCCTTTTCGACCCAAAATGCTAGGTCATCAATAAATTTTTGGAGCTCAATAAATCTTTAAGCTTACTACCCATTTTTTACAGGAAAGGAAGTAAGTAGTATCACGTATTTATTTTGGCAGTAAGTTTAAAACCGTTTAAATCAAGACACTGATAATCAAAAAAAATAGCCTTAAGGGAATTTGTAAAAGATAAGCTACCCAAATTTTTGAGAATTATCGCGAACTAATACAAGGCGCGAAGAAGGAAGGTAGCCTGGGTTACCTGGCTGATGAGCAAGGCAGTAGTAGTTTGGGAGAAAATTAAAAATGGGTAGGGTATTTTTTACAAGTTCCCTAATAAGCCTTCGTGCCTAGCAATTTCTCCTGTGGAAGATGTTATCAATTGGGGAGCAAGAAATGTCATTTTTGAACCTGAATTCAGGAATGATTCTTGCAGTTTGGAGCAAAAAATGACATTTCTAAATCCTAAATAAGAAATTGCTGTAGTTGGGTAGTAAACTTTTGTAAAGTGTTCATTATAAACAATTTAAACAAATAAACAGCTTAAACAAATAGGCGCAAGTACTTAGCTACCCAAAGAACCACCAAATTTAAAATTACTAAATCAAATTAATCAATTATTTAAAATGAAGAGATTATTCAGTATTTTATGTGTCGTATTTCTTTCTGTAGCTGCGATTCAAGCACAAGACGTAACTGTGGACGAAATCATTGACAACTATCTGGAAAACATCGGTGGTGTGGAGGCTTGGAAAGAGGTGAAATCCATGAAAATGACGGGCGTCGTCAACCAAATGGGTATGGAACTTCCTTCTGAGGTGATTAGTATGGAACCTAATTTAACAAAAATCACGGTAGAGGTGCAAGGCATGACCATGATTCCGCAAGCCTATGATGGCGAAAATGGTTGGATGATTAATCCTTTTGCGGGTGGAACGGATGCCACTAAAATGCCAGAAGAAGCCGCCGAAGAAATGGCAAAGCAGCCTTTCCAAGACGAGTTTATTGACTACAAAGAGAAAGGTTCTACCGTAGTATTATCCGATGAAGTAAAGGAAATCGACGGTACGGAGACTTACGAAGTAAAATTGGTTAATAAGCACGGGGACGAAAAATTCTATTACTTTGATACCGAGAACTTCGTACCGATCATGCAAAAGCAAACGATCAGTACTGGTCCAATGAAAGGTTCTACTATAGAAACCTATGTCAGCGACTACAAAGAAGTGGGCGACCTAATGATCGCGCATTCTATGGAAGTGAAAGGTGCACAAGGATTTGTGATGACCATGGAGAAAATTGAAGTCAATCCAGAAGATGTTACGAAAGCGTCTTTCATGATGCCAGCTAAAGAAGAAAAAGAAGAAGAAAAGCAGTAATTTAGCTATTAGCTTTTAGCTATTGGCTGCTATAATCGCTCAACTAGCTTCTAGCCTTGTTTTTTAGTGAAATGAAAGACTAGTCTTGTTGAGCGGTTTTAGTACCTCAAGTTTTTAATTATTACATAAATAGTCGTGAAGACTTTTGAAGTTTTAATACCTATGAAATTCAATTTTCACAAACATTTCAAACTTCAAAAGTCTTTCGTTCTCTTTACCAGTTTATATTAGAGTTGATGCGTTGTATTTTTTCTAAAAAGCCAAATGTCTGATAATCAGTTTTTTGTAAGAAGATAAATTTGTCAAATTTTAAAAATTTGTCAAATTGCATACAGTTTTTCTGGCTCTAAATGATTTCATTTGGTCGAGTATCTTTAGAAAGATATCGCCAACTATTAAATTTCGTTTGTTTTCGTTTAGAAGGACGTCGAGTCCTTCCAAACGAATCAAGGTTTTTTAAAGGTAGAAGCGGCGAAATTCGC
>JBCCRX010000348.1:0-7280 GCA_039201015.1 Bacteroidota bacterium
AGGCGGACACGGTCTGAATAAGCAATCAATTGTGAGTTTATCAGCCTCACGCCTCACGCCTGAGGCGGACACGGTAAGGCGGACACGGTGAGGCAGACACGGTCGGGATAAGTGAGCAATTTATTTCAACGTCAGGTTCATAAAATGTTGGTTATCAGGACGATAAAATCCAAACAAGCTCTAAAAGCTATCTGCCCTTTTCTACTTTACGAATTGCTTTACTTGACCCTTAGTTGTCCTAATGAAATAAGCACCCGCTGGTAAGCCACTAACATCCAATTCTATCGTATTCCAAGTATTTGCGCTCAGTACTCGTTCTACTTGCAGGACGGCTTTACCATATAGGTCGCTCACAATAATGCTTGTATTAATTTCTTCGCTGTAGATTCGTAAGGAAAGCAAGTCCTCGACTGGATTTGGATAGATACTAATATCATTTTCACTGGCTTGCATTCTAGCTGTTTGCACTTTTGAATAACTGGAAGTACCGTCCGTATCTACTTGCTTTAGGCGATAGTAATAAGTCATATCTGCTAAAACACCTGCGTCCAAAAAGCGATAGTCTTGTTGCGCTAGAGTCGTTCCATTGCCTGCTACTTGACCAATTTTTTTGAATATTTTGGCGTCTTCGCTGCGCTCTATCTCAAAATGACTATTGTTGGTTTCACTAGCAGTTGACCAGCTTAATACAATTTGATCTTTCTGGGCTTGTGCCTTAAAACCTAGCAATTCAACAGGAAGTGGGTCTTCCATAATCATTACATTTAATGGATTTTTAGCGTAACGATCATATTCATTCGCAACTCCATTCGTCATGCCAGGAGGCTGAAAATAGTAGTTCCTGAAAACGTGGAAGAAGGTAGAGTTTGTAGCACATTCCTCCGAGTCAGTCTGATTATTGGGATTGGCGTATCTTCGATCAGAGCACCTCTTGGTACGCAGTGTAAAACCACTTGAGCCATAAGCGAGTCCATCACCCGTGCACGGATGCCCTGCTGAACTTCCTCTATCATCGTAATAATGGCTGATGGATGCTTGAGCACCTAACGGAACACCGAAGTTGTAATCCGTTGAAATAATAAGCGAGCCAGGATTACCATCGTAATAAGACCAGTCGGTTGCACCTCCCCCTATATTTCCACCATTTCCATTTACCGCATCAGAAGAACCACTTCTGTTATAAGTCATTTTACCCGAAGCATAACTGTTCAAGTCATAGACATCATTAAAGCCATTAGCAGGATGCAAACGAAAGAAAAATTCGTATTCCACTTTGCAGGAGGTTGCTAATATATTGCTTTGGGTGAAAGGACCACTAGCTGTTCCCATAATGGATCGAATGGCGCGAATAGGCCCGTCAATCGCTGCAATGTGCGCGCCTTCTGAATTAGAAAAGCGTTCTTCAGTAGCTGCCGTATTGGTACATCGTCCACGATTGATGAATATTTGACGACGATCTAACAAATCATTGTTGTCATTTCCCATTTTCATTTTCAGCACATCTTCCACCCACCTTCTAGAGAAGCCAATTTCGTAATTGTCAGTAATGATCGCCGAATTTTCTGGATTTGCACCAGTCACATCTTTCAAGCATTCTGTATAACTGCTTTTATAATTGTTGGCATAGCTAAAATTATAAGTAATATAATCTGCACCTGCGGCTTGATCCAACGAACCTGTCTGCACAAATAGATAAATATAGCCTAGAACCGCATTGCCAGAAAGGGGTTCTCTAATGCTCAGTTCGCACAAAGAGCCGTTCCTAGTACCTGTAGGATAGCTATTACCAATACGCAAATCACCCGCATCGCTTGCCATGAGCACCAATTCATCGTCTGCATCAAAATTCGGATTAGTATCTGCTCCGATGTGGGTTTTGGTATCCGCATAAAAAAGTACATCCCAAGCAGTAGGACGATTAGAATTCCATAAGCAATTCGGAACATTAGTTCTTTCGACTGGATCGTAAGGGGCGGAAATATCCAACAAAATGCGTTCATCTATTTGAACGGGAATCTGCGCCCAACCACTACCTGACACGTATTTGAAAGCGACAATATCTTCTGGACGCTCTCCTCGCATGCAATTGAGTTCAGAGCCAGTCAAGACTATTGGGTCGCAGTTTCGATCTTGTGCTTGTAGGATAATGATAGTAGATAAAAGGATTAGTACTATCAAGGTGAGTTTAGGTAACTGGTGCATGATTTATTTTTTGCTAGTGTTAGACTTTGATTAATAGTAGTTTAGGCTAGATTTACGACAAAAGTAGTATTTAACTGCTGTAAACGAAAAAAAGTCAAATAGGTTTGGTAAATAAAGTGGTACATTCTACAATCTGTCTCTCAACCTCTCAATCCTCTCAATCTCTCAATCCTCTCATTCATACGCCTCCCATTCCGATTGCACCTTTTCCCATTCTTCCATTGCCAAATCAAGTGCTTTTTTCAGTTGCCCGTGTTCTTGTATGATTGTATTGGCATTAGGCTGGCTATAAAACAGTTCTTCTGACATTTGGCTTTCCAATTTTGCTATCTTTTCCTCCAAACGCTCCACTTTTTTTTCCGCCTGACTTATGGCTCGCATCAACTGCTTGCGTTCTTCTCTACTGAGTTGTTTCTTAGGAGTTATTTTTTCTGTCTGTGTGCTTTTAGAAGCTTGTAATTCCACAGCGCGCATATCATCCAAAGCTCTCTTTTCTAGAAAATAATTAACATCGCCAAGGTATTTGTGCAATTGTTTGTCTCTGAATTCAAGCGTAAGTTCCGTTAAATCAGTAAGGAAATCTCGATCGTGCGAGACAACAATCAGCGTGCCGTCATAATTGATTAAGGCATTTTTCAACACTTCTTTGGAAAGCATGTCTAAGTGATTCGTCGGCTCGTCTAGCACCAATAGATTGAAAGGATTTAAGAGCAAACAGGCCAATGCCAGACGCGCCCGTTCTCCTCCCGAAAGCACCGATACTTTTTTATCCACGTCTTCACCACTAAACAGAAATGCACCCAGTATATTTCTAAGTCGAGGGCGCAATTCGGGTGGCGAATAACGTTCCATCGTTTCGAGTAGCGTAGAATCAGAATCCAAGGTATCAGATTGATTTTGAGCGTAATAACCGATTTGTACGTTGTGTCCTACGTTCAATTCACCACCCGTTGAATCCAAATTTTGCACAATGATTTTTGCGAGTGTAGATTTTCCTTGTCCATTTTGCCCAACAAAAGCAACGCGCTCGCCGCGTTCTAGCTTGAAGTTGACGCCATTCAATACATTCAGACTACCGTAGCTTTTCACCACATCTTTTCCTTCCACTACAATTTGTCCAGAACGGGGAGCAGGAGCAAATCGAATATTCATTGTCGCTACATCCATATCCGCTACTTCCACACGCTCCATTTTATCCAATTGCTTTTGCATGGATTGTGCCATTTTGGTTTTGGTGGCTTTTGCCATGAAGCGATTAATGGTGCGTTCTCTTTGAGCAATGACTTTTTGCTGATTGGAGTAAGTCGCTTGCATTTTTTCGCGTCGCTCGGCTTTCAAGGCTATGTATTTGCTGTAAGCCGCTTTGTAATCGTAAAGGTTGCCGAGTTCGACTTCTATGGTACGCTTAGTCGTATTATTTAGAAATTCTTTGTCGTGAGAAATGGTAATGACCGAACCTGCGTAAGTTTTTAAGAATTTCTCCAACCATATAATGGACTCGATATCTAAGTGGTTGGTCGGCTCATCGAGTAGTAAATAATCGGGCTGTTGTAGTAGCATTTTCGCCAATTCAATCCGCATTTGCCAGCCACCGCTAAATTCGTCCGTTTTTCGGGTGAAATCTGTTTGCTGAAAACCCAAGCCCTTCAAGACCCGCTCGGCATCGGCTTGCATGGATTCTCCTCCCAAAAGCTGAAAGCGATCATTGACTTCCGAAAATTCATTGAGCAAGTTCATGTAGCTATCGCTTTCGTAGTCGGTACGACGCGCCATTTCTTCATTAATTTCCTCTATGCGTGTCTCTAGTTTTCGCAGATTTTCAAAGGCAGTCAGGGTTTCTTCCATGACGCTTTTGCCTTTGGGTAAGTCCATTTCTTGGTACAAAAAACCTAGAGTGCTGCTGCTCGGTCGAGCCACATTACCTTCTTGCGGAGAAAGATCGCCTGATATTATTTTGAGCAGCGTGGATTTGCCTGCACCATTCCGCCCCACCAATCCTATTTTTTCGCCAGGCTGAACAACTACATTTATTTTATTCAACAAAATTCGGTCACCATACTGCACATATATATTCGATGCTGTAATCATTGTGTTTAAGTAGTGGCTATTCTGCCTTCTTCAAAGTAAAACCAAAAGTGGAACCCAAGTCTTTGGTGCTTCTTACGTTAATGGTTTGGTTGTGCGCTTCAATGATGTGTTTGACGATAGAAAGTCCCAGACCCGAACCACCACGCTGCCTCGAACGGCTTTTATCCACGCGATAGAAACGATCAAAAACATGTGGTAGATGTTCGTTTGGGATGCCAATGCCATTGTCCGCTATTTCTACCAATACGTGCTGATCCATATCGTAAAAACTGACTTTGGTTCGACCATTCTCCTTACCGTATTTTATGGAATTATTGATAAGGTTGGTCATGACCTGTCGAATCAATTCTTCATCGGCATTCACTCGGAAAGGTGTTGCTGCGCCTTCTTTCAGTTGTAAATTAATGCTATGTTTTTCTGCTTTTATTTCGATTTCCTCAAAAATTTCTTCTGTCAATTTCCTTATATCAAAAGCTCGAATATCAAGCATTAAATCACCTGTTTCTAGACGCGCGATGGCTTCTAAATCTTGCACAATGGTATTGAGTCGTTCTGTGCTTTTGGCCGTTTTCTTGAGGTAACGCAAAAGTCGTTCTGGTTCTTCCCAAGCTCCATCCAATAAGGTTTCCAGATAGCTTTGGATAACAAAAATCGGCGTCTTCAATTCATGCGAAATATCACCAACAAAACGCCGTCGGTACTCTGCCCATTCTTTGTACTTTTGGATTTCCTCTTCTTGTTCGTGCGCCCATTCTTCTACCTCTTTTTCTACTTCTTCAAAGATATTGGCGTCTGCATCTACAATATCTTTTTTTTCTTGAGCTTTCAGTTTTCGTTGGTGAATGGTTTTGTAGATCAATTTGATTCTACGATAAATATACTTTTTCAGGGCAGCTAGAAATATATTATAAGTGATGACAAAAAAAAGAATGGAAGAAATGGTGTAGAACAGCAGCCGATATTGCCAAAGATCAGGCTCAATCAGCAGCAAAGGAAGAAAGGCAAACACAATGACCGTGGTGATCCAAAAGGCAGAAAAGAGTGCTATTTGTCGAGGCGTATAATTTTTTTGTATTTGAAAAGGATTAAAACTCAAATTTATACCCGATCCCTTTAATGGTTTTGATGTATTCATCGCCTATTTTTTCCCTGAGTTTTCTAATGTGTACATCTATCGTTCGATTGCCCACAATGACGTCTGTTCCCCACACTTTGTTAAAGATTTCATCTCTCGAAAACACTTTTCCTGGCTTGGAAACCAATAGACTCAACAACTCAAATTCCTTTTTTGCTAGTTCAATTTCTTTCCCTCCTTTTATCACCGAAATTCGTTCTTTGTCAATAATCAAATCTCCAAGTGTAATGCTGGTTTCCTCTACATCTTCTTCTTGTCTAGAGCGCCGCAGCAAAGCCTTGATTCGACTCACCAATACGCGTGGTCGAATCGGTTTGGTGATGTAATCGTCTCCCCCCACATCCAGTGCTGCAATTTGGGAATAGTCTTCGTCGCGCGCCGTCAAAAAAGCAATAAAGGTTTGCTTGAATTTATCTTTTTGCCTCAATTGGCGGCAGACTTCCACTCCGTCCATCTTGGGCATCATAATATCAAGTATCACTAGATCAGGACGTTCCTTTTCGGCTACTTGTATGGCTTCTTCTCCATTGGAAGCAGTGAAAGTAAGATAGCCTTCCTTGTCTAGATTGAACTTCAAAATTTCTAAAATATCTGGTTCATCATCGACAATCAGAATCTTTTTTTTACTCACAATATGTACATTTGTGGCTTGTATGAATTGACTTGCAAATTAAGCAAAAAATTTATCATCCGTAGAGAAAAGTAAGCGCTTAATCGAAAGATATTTTTCTTCATGTAAAGAATTTTCGTTATTTGATAATAAAAATAACTGGACTACCTTAGAAAGCTGTAAATCTGATAATACCTGACATGTCCAGTGGTCTAAACTTTTGACAGTCCACTGAAGTGGGCGATCTGACTCAGGCGTGAACCGCAAACTACTGATTTACAGTTCGATCCTACTCCAAACATGCTCTAATAGATACTAAAACATAAGCGATTAATACTATGATAAAATTTGCAGTAAGGACAATTGCCTTTTTAGTTGTTGCCATTTTGATCTATAATTTCTTTTTTGGCACAAGCGAAGAAAAAGAAACGACACAGAAAATTGTGCGTGAGTTCAAAGATGTAGGTGTAGCGGTAAAGGATTTATTGCAAGCGGAGAAGGAGAAACTAGATGAAGGAAAGTACGATAATGCCTTAGATAAAATAGGCGGTTTGTTTCAAAAGGTGAAAAACAGCGTAGAAAAAATTGATCCTGACGCACTTTCCAAGCTCAACCGATTAGAACGCAAGCGCAAAGAACTGTCGGAAGAACTGCACGAAAACGACCAAGATCAAATGACCGATCAAGAGAAGGAACACATGAACGAAGAGATGAAACGACTACTTCGAGAAACGGAACGTCTGCTAAACGAGATCAATGAAGAACAGGAAGTGAATTAAAAAAAATCTGTGACAAGGCAGCGAATCCCAAAACGCCTTCGTTTTAGGGGTACGTAATGAAAAATTAATACACGCTTTTGATCGACTCCTCCTTTACTCTCGCTGACGTAATATCATAGTAGGAGTCGATTTTTTCTTTCCTTATTCTCCTTTATTCAACATTTAATCCTTTCAGGTATTGCTGCTTTAGCAGAAGTTCAATGATAAACCTTGCTCGGTGATGTCTGAAAACAGATTTACACTCTCTGTCTTTTGAAAACAGAATGAATCCGCTTGAGGTAGATTCGTTCCATTTTCAAAAGACCCTTTCGTACAGAAATAAGAGTAAGGAACGACGCACAAATAACCTCAGATTCTTGACTTCATCTTTACGCCTTAGGCGAACAGGTTTTGCGCTACTTTTCGTTAGAAAAAGTCTTATGTCCGCCTAAGGCGGATTGCGATTTTTCTGCCTCCATTAGCACAA
>JBCCRX010000349.1:0-7257 GCA_039201015.1 Bacteroidota bacterium
GATCGGAATTTTGATTTCGAGCTTATCTTTTACTCCTCTTTGGAGGTAGTGCGATAGTTCGTTTTCGCGAATGTATTTTCGATTGAAGTAGGTGGCGGACAAGAGCAGCAGCCCGAAATCACAAGCTTGGATCGCCGCTTGAATTTGATCGTGCCATTTTTCGCCTACGATGATTTGCTGATCGCTCCACTGCTCGAATTGGTATTGCTTGGATAGGAAGGCGTGTTCTTGAAAAGCGGCCAGCAGTTGGAATGCCAATTTTTCATCTTTATGGGCGTAGCTGACAAAATATTTTAGCGTTTGTTTGCTCATATTTGCATATTTTGCTACAAAGATGAACCAAAAAGTAATACAGCGCAAGTTTTTATTTCATTATTTTCACTATTATTTCACTATTAGTATTAGGGCTGTACGAAGTCTTCTTACTTTAACTTCGACGCTCGCTTCGCTCGCGCATCAGAAGGTTAACTCGCTTCCATTCTTTTCTTCAAACAAAATAGTCGAAAACTTAGCAATCGAATCTTAGCTACACTGTTGCTGGTGGCTGCCCTTTTTTTGATTGGTCAGTTGGTGCGTTTGACGGGTTTGGTCCATCAATTCAATACGCTGTGGGTGCTGCCGGTGGGCTTCGAATTGAGTATTCCACCTTTGATTTACTTCTATTTGAAATTCAAACTCCATCCGAAAACCTATGCTAGCAAACAGCATTTACCGCATTTTATCATTCCTGCCTTGCAGGCTATAGTTTCTATAATTATAGGTTGTTCTAGTTTGGCTTTCAAAACTAAAATTTGGGAAAATGGATTTCTAAATAGCCTTTATGGAATAGAAGACCTTTCTTTTGCTGTGCTAGCTGCCATCTATGGTTATCTTTCTTTTCAACTCTTAAAAAAGAAAAAAGTAAAGTGGAGTCTTCCATTGAAACAATGGGCATATCATCTCTTGATCGTACTCTTTGGTGTTCTAGCACTTCATGTCCTACTTATGCTATTTTACTACTATCGTCCTGTTGTTTATCCCTTGTTGGACTACTTCCACTATCTATTGTTATTGAGTTTTTTGTTGTTTATTTCATGGAAAGCATGGGACCAATATTTTCCAGAGCGTATCCATCAGTTGAGTCCACTCTACGCCACACCGCCCAATACAAAGATTTCTGACCTTAATCATCAATGGTTTGAAGCCCGAACGAAACGATTGTTTGAAGAAGAGCAGATTTTTTTGATGTGAAAAATTACCCGACTGCTATACTCCAATTTGAGCAAGCTGCAACTGGTGTTATTTCTGGCGAATTGCTGCTAAAAGGCGTCACAGGCGAAGTCCGTTTTCTGCCTAAAGTTCAGAAAAAGGGCAATCAGGTTATAGTGCTCGGTGATGCCACCATCGATCGGACAAAATACGGCATCAAGTACAATTCATCAAGCTATTTTCAGGATTTAGGGAATTATGCGATCAAGAATGATTTTGATATTGCTTTTGAATTGGTGTATGTGGTGGTGGAATGAAAATTTACGATTTTGGATTCCAGATAGCTCCCACCGACCAACTATCATCCTAGGAGAGCAACAATTTAGAGAGTAAATTAGAAGATCATCTCCTTTCAATCCATAAATAAACTAGGCAAAAACAAAGCCAAATCAGGAATCAAAGTCACCAAAATCAATACGAGTAAACTGACCGCTAAAAAAGGTAAACTTGCTTGACTTACTTTGCCAATGGAAGTTTTTCCGATGCTGGAAGCAACAAAAAGACAAACGCCTACGGGTGGTGTGGTCAAACCAATGATGAGGTTCAGCACCGCAATTACTGCGAAATGAATCGGATCGACGCCCACGGTCATGGCTACTTTTAGGAGAATGGGAAAAAGAATCAGTAAGGCAGCTATCGTTTCCATGAAAGTACCTACGACAATGAGTAGCAGGTTGATGAGCAAAAGCACTAAGTATTTATTGGTCGTGAAATTCAGGATTTCAGTGGACAGCAATTGTGGTAAACGCTCTGTGATAAGAATCCAACCGAACAAATTGGCGAAACCGATCAACACCATGAGCGAAGCGGAAGTCTTCATGGATTGGAGCAGGATGACTTGTATCTTTTTGAAGTTCAACTTCTTATAGATTAGCGTTCCCACCAGCATGGCATAAATGACTGCGATGACCGAAGCTTCCGTAGGCGTGAATACACCGCCGATGATGCCGAAAAGAATGATGATCGTCATCAACAATGCCCAAAAAGTGGATTTGAAAGCGCGCGCAATTTGTACTAAACTACTACGCGGATGTTTTGGATAATTTTCGCGTACGGCAATGAAGTAGGCAACAAGCATCAAACCAAAACCCAATAAAAACCCTGGAATTGCGCCTGCTAAAAATAATTTACCCACCGACAAGCCACTCAAAGTAGCAGCAATAATCATCGGTACGCTCGGCGGAATAATGGGACCAACCGTAGAGGAAGCCGCCGTAATGGCACAGGAAAAACCATCGCCATAGCCCTCTTTTTTCATAGCAGGAATTAATACTGAACCTATGCTCGCCGTATCAGATACTGCCGTGCCAGAAATGCCCGCAAACAACATAGACGCGCCAATATTCGCTAGGGACAAACCACCTCGAATATGCCCCAATAAATGATTACAAAGGACAATAATTTTTGCGGTCATACCACCGTGATTCATGAGATTCCCTGCCAAAATGAAACCTGGCACACTCAATAGTACAAAGACATCTATGCCCGAATACATTTTCATCGGTATCACCATCAAGGAAATATCCGCTCCAATCAAGTAGATCAAGCAGGCCAAACCCAAAGAAAATGCAATGGGAAAACGCAACAACAGACTCAATACAAAAACAACCAAAACGATCCAAATCATAAGGACTTGTTTTTAAATATTTTCCGCAATTCAAAGTAGGTGAAATAGCATATAAAAAAGGCCAAAACGAACATACTGAAAAAAGCAATGGACATACTGATCTTCATGGCTGGTGCTGTTTCGGGAAGACCCAATTTAGTGAATTTTAAGGCATAAATCGCCATCAGCCCGAATAGCAACAAAGTGCAAGCTTGCACTGCCATTAAAATCCATCGCTTCCATTCTGTAGAAAATCGTTCATATACTACATCCAAGGCAACGTATTCCTTGCTTTGCACCGCAAGTCCACCTGAAAAGGCAATGGCATAAATGAAAAAGAGGCGAGAGGCTTCTTCCGTCCAAGGCGGTGTATTGGGCAAAAAGAATCTAGCAAATATCTGTAACAATACACTTGCGAGCAGTCCGTAAGTGCTCAATAAAGTACCGTATTTGAGCAGGCGTGTGATTTGTTTTTTCATTGTTTTTCGTTTTTTGAATCGCTAGGGGCTTTTATAAGTTGTGAGTTAATTGAACCACAAAAGACAAAAGAACACAAAGGGAGCAGATTAAGCCAATCTTATAATGATAGCTTACCAGTGGACATTTTCTTTTTCAACCACAAAAGAAACAAAGGTCACAAAAGCTATACTTTATTGAGTGTAAAAAAGTGCAAATTCGTTTTCAGCGATTTTGGTCATCGCGCCTCAGGCGGACGGGTTTGTTTAACTGGCGATATGGTAATGTTATGCTTACCAAATCACCACATCATCAAACCTGTCCGCCCCAGGCGCGATCACCAAAAATGGAAATGTATTTTTTTTATCCCGTACGCAGTATAAAGTACATCATCACTCTCTATTCGCTATAATTTCCCGATACACTTTTTGCATTTCAAGCGATAGACTTTCGTAAATAGCTTGCTCACATTTTTTACCAAAAGCTGCCTTATCGACCTCTACAAATTGCATCCCTTTTGCTTTGAGGCGTTCTTGAATTTGGGTTTCACTCTCTTGAAAAAGCTGTCGCTCGTAGGCTTGCATGTCTTTGGCAGCTTCCAGAAAAATAGCTTTTAAATCATCGGGTAAATTTTGGAAGGACTCCTCCCCTATTACTGGATAACTCCAGCTCATAACGTGTTCTGTGAGATTGACGTACTGCTGCACTTCTGGAAAACCCGCACTCAAAATCAAGGCGAAAGGATTTTCTTGGGCTTCTATTGTGCCTTGTTGCAGGGAAGTGAAAACTTCGGAAAAAGCCATGGGCGTAGGTTTCGCACCCATCGCACTCCAGGCCGTGACGAAAGAAGGCACATTGGGTACTCGAATAATCAAGCCCTTTAAATCGTCGGGATGTCTGATTGGACGATTGGAGGTCAAATGTCGAGGACCGCGCACAAAATAGGTGACTGGACGCAAACCCGTTTTCACTAACATTTCCCGCTCAATGCGTTTTCCGATTCCACTATTAATGAAAGCTTCTTGCTCTTCGTAGCTTTGCATCAGAAAGGGCAACTCACAAAAAGCCGCAATTTCAATCCAATTGCTCATCAAAGAACCTGTGATGGTCATCTCAATCACCCCTGCTTTAATTAGTCGAATAGCTTCCGCTTCCTTTGCTAATTGTTCGGAAGGATAGACTTCTAGCTTCAGTCGTCCTTTTGATCGCTCTTCTAGGATTTGGCTGAAATAATCAAAGGCTTTGTACCAAGTATGATCTTCGTTGGTGAAAAGACTAGCACGAAGTAGGTAGGTATCTTTTTGTTGGGGTTGGCAAGCCCATAAAGTGCTCAAAAGCACAATTAGGAATATCGTCTTTAAAGTGGCTTGAATTTTCATGTTTATATTTGAAACACTTAAGGACATTTAAGAGCAAATAAGGCTTAGTTTTTTTGCAAAAGACGATATGTATCTTCTAGTGCTTTCTGAGTTTTACCTGCCTTTACAGGAAAGTACTTTCTTTAATCGCAAGTTAAGCAATGTGTATGAAATATCTTTCTTCTAAGAGACAAACGAAAGCTTTTGTACCTAGATAAAAATTAAGCCCTGTGCTTCTGCTCTTTTCAACTGCTTCCCGTTGTTTTTCCTTCTTGTACAACTGGCTGTTTTGTTTTAACTAATACCAATGTCTATTCTACGAAATTAGAGATAAACTAACAAATCTTATGAAAAAGACTAGACACCTACTAGACAACACAAAATATATAAGCAGGAAATCATACTATTTTAGTAAGTTTGTTTGGTATTTGAAGCAGAAACGAATAAAAACAAGCAAAAATCTAAGTCAAGATGAAAATACCAACTAGACAAAGCGCTTTTCTCCTTGCTTTCCTATTTCCATTCCTATTGTTTGCCAAAGTCGAGTATCATGCAGATACTACTCAGATTAAATCCTACGAAGATTGGAACACTAAAGTGACAAAAATCCGCTACGAGTGTCCAGACAGTGCTATTCAGCTCTATCAATTTTCTTACGATTACTTTCTAGCAAAAAAGGACAGCCTAGCCGCCATTAATTCACTATTAGAAAAAGCGGTCGTTTATGGACATAAAGCCGATTATCAATCCGCTTACGACAATCTATGGAAAGCACTGCTGCTGGCAGACGTGGCTAGCGACAAAAGAGCAAAAATCAGGGTTTATATTCAGCTAGGTAGGTATTTTAGTTTTTACAAAAGAAAAGAAACGGCAATAGAATACTTTGAATCGGCTTTGGCTTTAAGTAAAGATTTGGCAGCAAATGAACAGGCTTCCAAAGCGGATATTATGAGTTGCTATTACGCGCTTTGTTCTACTTATCGCGAATTGAATGAGCCAAAGCAAGCCAAAATCTATCTGGATAGTTGCTTGATACAAAATGTGGGAAAAACGACCTATTATTTACAGTTTGAAGAAGCCTATATCAAAAATGCACTTGGCGAATCTCAACAGGCACTAGAGTTGATGAATAGTATTCTGCCTTGGTTTGAACAAAACGGTTCTAGCTTTCTCGTGCTTCTATATGCCTATATGGGAGATATTTATTTTTCTATGAAGGATAAAACGTCCGCAGAGAATTTCTATAAAAAATCATTGAATGCCTCCAATCGTTACAAGAGTCATTTGGATTTTATCCCTACTGTTTACGAACGCTTGTCAAATCTGTATTTATCAAAGAGAGATTATCAAAATGCTTTCACAAGTCTTCAAAGAATGAAAGAATTGGATTTGCAATTTTTTGACAGCAGAAGTCCGAACAATCGCTCTTTACTGGAAATAAAAGATCAATTCCGATTAGAAAAAGAACAACAAAAGCAGTTGATTCAGCAGCAGCGTTTGGCGGAATTAGAGCATCAAAGAAGAGAAGCCTTTCTGAAAAATACGCTCTTACTGGTCACCATCGGTTTTTTACTCTTTTCAGGCTTTATATATTTTAATTACGTCCGTAATAAGCACATCGCGGAAAAAGAATTCATCAAGAAAAAGAAGGAATTGGAGATGAGGCAAGCAGAGGAACTTTTGGAACTGAAAAATAAAGAACTGGCGACTTCTTCTTTAAAACTAATCGAAAAAGACGAAGTACTGGCTACTTTGAAAGAACGACTTTCCAAAGGAAATGGCGATTTGAAAGCCAATGAATTGAAGAAAATTGTACGTAGTATATCGCACAGCAATGCACAAAATTGGGAAGATTTTGAAGCGCGCTTCATCTCTGTCAATAAACAGTTTTACGAAACGCTCAATAAGCAGTTTCCTAAGCTCAGTCGGGGCGACCAAAAATTATGCGCACTGGTAAAGCTCAATCTTTCTAGCAAAGAAATGGCAAAATTACTTGGCATTTCTATCGAAAGTGTTCATACCAATCGCTATCGTTTGCGAAAGAAATTGGGTTTGACTAGAGAAACGAGCTTGACGGAATTTGTTGCTACGCTGTGAATTTGGTTTTGGCTGTTTGGAAAATAGCTAGAGGTATTAATCTTTTAGTATGTTCACTAATTGGAAGGTGAGTAGATAGGGTTTTGTTATAAAATTCGATGCGCTATTTTGTAGCGGTCAAACTGTGAAGTAAGGCTGTTTTTGAAACACTTAAGGACATTTAAGAACAAATAAGACTTAGTTTTTTTGCAAAAAACGTATCATGTATTAATTGACCGCCTCGTAGGAGACGAGACGGGCAAATTACTGGAATCTAGGCTTATACTTCAGTTTGTAGTTTTTGAGTCTGACCTCTAACTTCTGACGTCTAGCCCTTACTATTCTTTCGTGCCTTAGTGGTTGAAATAGAGCACTTAATCAAGATAAGGCTTCAATTTTTCCCAATCAAACTCCACCCCAATTCCAGCTTGATCGGGTGCTATTGCTCGATGATTTTCTACGACCAAAGGACGCTTTGTATATTGGTCAATCGGAAAGCTGTGTACCTCCATC
>JBCCRX010000350.1:0-7248 GCA_039201015.1 Bacteroidota bacterium
CGACCAGCTCTTCGGGACGAAAACCTGCTCGCTCGCCCGACTTGCGATACAAATCTACCAAAGGGCGAAATTTATGCGTCTGCCCACCGATAATCGCGACCATTAAAGGCAAACCCAGTGCACCTGCTCTTGCGAAGGAAGCAGGCGTACCACCAACCCCTCGCCAAATAGGAAACTTCTGCTGAAAAGGTCTTGGATAGATGCCTTGCTCACGCAAAGGTGGTCGAAACACCCCCGACCAATTGACGACTTCCTGATCTCTTATCTTCAGTAGCAGTTCCAACTTCTCTTCAAACAGCGGTTCGTAATCCTTCAAATTATAGCCAAAAAGCGGAAACGCATCCGTGAAAGAACCTCTGCCGACGACCATTTCTGCCCGTCCTTTAGACAACAAATCCAAGGTCGCAAACTGCTGAAAAACCCGTACGGGATCGGCTGCGCTGAGTACCGTGACGGCACTTCGCAATTTGATATTTTTCGTTCGAGCCGCCGCTGCTGCCAAAATCATAGAAGGGGCTTCATCCAAAAACTCCTTTCGATGATGCTCACCAATGCCAAATGAATCTATACCAATTTCATCCGCTAGCTCAATTCGCTCTAGCAGTTGCTCCAATAATTCAGCATTGGCTTGCCCCGTTCCTTTTGAGGCGGCAGCGGCAAAACTGTCTATTCCTATTTCCATGTTTTTTCTTCTATTTTAGGCGTGTACAAAGTATCACAAGACCTATATTCTTTAATTGCTTAGGGCTAAAGTATTAGAGAAAAACGACAGACGACCTACACAGAATCCGTTCAATCCGTGTCGAAAAAGCTACTCTTTTCTAAAACTGATGCCCCGCCCGAAAAACAAAACGAGCATCCTCTGTTGAGAAATACTGCCCAAAAGACAAGACGATTGCATTGACAGGCGCGACCCAAAATCCGCCACCATAAGAACTATGCCATTGACTAGAATCTTCTCCTTCGCTCCAAGTGCGCCCATAATCGAATCCTCCGTGAATGCCCAAAGTGAAAGGCATCACATTATTGATAGAGGTGAGTAGCCGCAATCGCAGATCATTATTGTGGTAAAATACCCGATCGCCTCGGAAGCGTTCTGCTCGAAAACCACGCAAATTGGCAGCACCACCAATCGTTGGCGCTTTGAAAAAATCGAAAGAACCGCGAATGCCTTCGTAGCCCAATTGGGTCGCAAAAACCAAGCGTTCCGAAGGATCAATAGCGGCGTACATGGTGAGTGCCGTACTCAATTTGACAAAGGAAAAATCATTGTCATCTAAACCCGTTTCTGCATTGTACCCCAGATGAAAACGCATCCCATTGTGCGGATCAACTTTTGAATCAAAACTTTCGTAATCGAAGCTCGCATTTAAGCCCAAATACCAACGCGAATCAAAAATATTTTCGGGCAGCGTCTCTAAATTGGTATTCAAAAAGCGGTCGGGCGTATTGTCAATTCTAGTGCGTTCGACCAGTGGCGTGATCGAAAACATACCTTTATTTTCTGCAAAACGATTGCGCAAACCTAGACCCGCATAAAAGCGTTCTTGGCGCACGCGATTAAAAACCAAGTCATCAGGATCGGGATTTTCTGTTTCATTCCCAAAGCCAAAAAAGTTAAACGAATAGCGATCGCCGCGATAGTTCAAATTACTGACAACATCCCACTTACCGATCGCTTCGATAATTTCTCCTTCGTACCTAGCTTCAAGCGCGCGCGGAGAAGTCGCAAAATCAACGCGGAGGTAGTGCGATTCGCCATAAGGAAATTTCTTAAAGCGATAATTGTAGTACTTAGAACTTACGCCCAGTATCAAGGCGTCATCTTGCGTATATTCTATCACAGGCAGTGGAACGGCAAAATCGGTTTGATAGTGATTGTGCTTTCGGACATAGCTATTATACTCGGAGCGCGTAGAGGTTTTGTCTTTGCCTTCCGTGCCTAATTCCAGCTTATTTTTTTCCATCGAACTATCGTACACCAAGGTCTTTTTGCGTCCTATTTTTACACTAGATTCCTCTGTTACTTCATCCTTTCCTTCTCCACCGATGATCCTCAATAAGATGCCTTCATTCACTTCGCCTTTCACCATAAATACATCATCATCGCCCAGTCCGTAGAGGTCAATTTCTTTGGTTACGGCATTTTCAAAAGTCCGCTCGTAGATCATGCGCTGCTTTTTCCCTTTTTTGGATAGCTCAAATACGCGCACCAACGTTTCTTCGTCATTCAAGCGAAGAATTTCAAACAAATCCTTCTTCTCTGTCCCCAGCACATCCACCTTCTTGGAGTTGTATTCGTAAGCCCTTTTAGCAAACTTTAGGATATTATCTCTACGCTTTTTAGTATATGCTCGCATTTCCTCCCAAAGTTTATCTCTAGCGGCTTCGGGCACTTCCAAAAAGGCGGCATCTATGACCTCATCCGTTACATTGGCTTTGATGTACTCCGCTTCCTTGAGCCAATCTGCTCGCTCCATAGCACCCGTAAAATTGGTATCGAAGTACTTCGCATTCCAACTTGACCAGCGAACATCTTTCGTATCGGGCGTGAAAGTTTGCAATTGGCGATAAAATGGACTGACTGCGCCCACGAATTTGATGATAATGCCGTCGTATCGAGAGAATGCCTGATCTCTATCGCGCGGAATAGGACGATAAAATTTACCGTCTTCATCTTCCAAAGTCGCCCAACGCCATTGGTCATCGTGCCGATCCCAATCTTTAATCAGCATATCCAACAGACGAGAGCGCACCACCCAGTTTTGGTCAATGCGATGCTTGTGGTTCTTAGTTCTTTTTTCGACCACATCCAATGTGCTAATCAGCTTTTTAGAATTGCCCAAAGTAGCTTGCTCTTCCCAATTGCCACCTAGTCGTTCTTCTAATAAATAGACATCGCCACCGAAGAGGTCCTTGTGGTAGTCCAATGCAGGTTGTTTGGGTACATAATAGAGCTTTGGATTGGCGTGATAGACGTTGGCAGCATCCGCTATTTTTGGGACAATAGAAGCCGCAAATGGATAGGCAGAGAGAAAATTATCCTTCAAAATGGCTTCTGCACCCGTCATTTGATTGATTGGATAGGGCAAGGCACGAGAGGCATCTTTGGTCAAGGAACGCATCGTAAATTGCTTGCCATCGGCATCGGCTAGGCGCAAAGAATTAGTTTGATTGCCGCCACCTCTTTTGATCGGTGTCATGCCACCACGTATGGTATCCAAATCCAAAACGGGAAAGGAATATTCTTTCAAATAAGTGTCCAAATGATGTTCGCCCAAAGTGGCTTTGTGCAACCAACCCACAGGTTCTAAATCGTAATTATTGGGGCGTCTTACCTTTTCACTCAACTGCTGCTCGTATTCAGGAAAATCAGTGGGAACATTGTCTTTTGACGTCTTGAGCGCATCTTTTATTTTTTTCCGAAAGACTTCTTGAGCTGCTGTTCCATCTTCATTGACGACGTAAAAGCGCATCCAAGTCGTGCCATCTTCGTAGAAATCCAGCTTGGAATAGCCCATTTTGCCATAAGCAAATTCACTACCATTGCCTAAGCGAACGGCATTTTCTTTTGAGCCTGTTCCACTAATAATAAAGTGCTGCTGATCTCTTTCGATGTATTGCAGCGTATGTTCGTGTCCAGATACAAAAATGTAGCTGCCGTTTTTAGTAGCACCCGCTAGTAAATCGGAACTCATCGCATCGTATTTTCCATTGGCGAGGTCTTGCGGTACACCAATCGTAGCTCTAAAAAAAGCGAGTAAAGAACCTACTACAGGCAGTGGAACATACAAATTCTTATTCACGACCGTCAATGGAAAAATGTGCTTTTCGGCTTCCACATAACCACCGCGCTGCCCGTAAGAGTAGAGCGGATGATGCATCGCCACCACTACATTTCGATTGCGGTATTTACGCAACAATTCCTCAAATTGGAACTTAAAAAACGACCGACTTTTAATGTCGCATCCATCATTGATTGACTCTTGTGTATCCCAATCGTGTAGCCACCATTCACTATCAATCACCACGACAACCAATTGGTCATTGATCTCCACCAATTGCGGATCGCCACAAGCATTGCTCGGCTGAAAATAATCTACCCAATCGTCTTCGTCGTCGTCTTCGATACCACGTTGTGCATTCAGCCTTTTTTCGATGTATTTCTCTTGTCGTTTTACGCCTTTTGTCCCATATTTCGTCCAATCATGATCGCCTGGAATAAATAGAATTTCTCCCTTAAAATCTTCCAGCATCTCTAACTGCACATCCAATTTATGCTCCGCCAAAGCCCGATTTGCTGCTTCATCTTTGGTTGGCATACCCATCGGATAAATATTATCGCCCAAGAAAAGAATCGAACTGTTTTTGTTGGCTTGTGCCAGTTCCTTTTTCAAGTATTCAAAAATGGGTAAGGTTTCATCCATTTTCGTATTGCCTGTATCGCCAATCAAGTACATCGAATGGCGAATAGCTTGCTTTTCGGTGGGCTTATTTTCCACCCAATTTTCTGCACCTTTGGCGTAGTTTAGTTTGTAATTGGCGCAGGATTGAGAGAGGAGTAAAGCAAGGATGAAAAGGGTGTAGAAAAGTACTTTATTAAACATGGATGCTATTTTTTACCGCTACGAACTGTGAGAGCCTATTTGGAGTAGTTGCACTATAAATAGTTCTTTCCTTATTAAGGTTATTATCTTTTTCGTTCCTTAGCTATGGAATAAATGATCGCCATACATAGCCTCTTCAATCATCATATTACTCCAACAATTTATCGGGAGGAGAAACAAAAACGCCCAGTCGGAAAAAAGAGGTATTACCGGGTTGTACGGCAAATTGATTCGCAAATTCATTTCTAGCATCAAAGGTCGTTCGGAAATTAATTTGATACCCCATTCTAGCATGAAGCCATATCCACGGCACGATTTGTTGCTCTATTTCGATACCCGTCTGAATCTCTGAGTGTCGCAAAATATAATCTGCATCAGCGACTCCATTATTATCAGTAGGGCGTTCCACATTGATGCGGTAATTGCGGCTACTGAAGTTAGATCCAGCCAGTAAGATAGTAGTCGGTTTGGGCGCGTAGCGTACTTTTGCGCTAGCAGGTAAAGATAGTTCTATGCCCCATCTTTGGTTGAAATTACGGTTGTACAAAAAGATAGGCAAAGGAACAAAACGATTGCGGAAACTAGAGTTGAGCGTCAAACCAACACTCCATTCTATATTTTTTCCTTTATTGACGCCGTATAAGCCCGTCAAAGAGTAAATCGCATAACGATGATCGAAATTAATGAAACCATTGTAATCACCATTGTAGCTTGCTTTGAAGCGAAAGGTGATAGTGGTGGTTTCATTAATCGACTTCATAGCAATTCCCTGAAAAGCAGTGCTCTTCATACTTGTGTCATCAACTCGTGCCAACTCAGAGTCAAAAGCTTCTGTGAAGTTGCTGATATTGTAATATTCAGGACGATAACTAGCACCCAACAGGAATCTAAAATCATCTTTCAAAATGATTGGCATTCTTAGTTTTAGTACCAATAAACCCAAATGATTCAACTTCGGAAGTGGTCGATCTAGTGGCGTATCCGTTTCTTCCCACAATACATTATTAATCCCCTGATAGGCAATATCTACGCCCCGACTCCTCGATTTATTTTTTAGCCCTGCTGAGAAAGCTTGCAAACTTTCTCCTTCAAAAACCCCAACAATTTCTTCCGCAAAAAAATCAGGCAAGATTTGTGCATTAGCCGAAGGCATTATTACACATAAGCAAAACACAAATCCATATAAAAGCTTTTGCTGCTGATAAATTTTGTCAATCATGCTGAAACTTATAGTCGATCAGAAGATGTTCTATTCTCAAGTAATGCTTAAAATGCTCGCCACTAAAAAAACAAGACCTGACAAAATGAAAGAAGCTAGAAAAATGGAGTAGGCATGGTCGATCATTCTTGCTTTCACATCGTTGTACTTGCCGATAAAATAACTTGCCCTTATTTGATTACCTAGTTGAAGATTTTGGCTTTGTACTACTTTTTCCATGGCGGCTTCGTACTCCTCCAGATTGTTTCTTGCCGTGATGACAAAAATATTTTCTTCTAGCTTTAGTCGTTCGCCTGTCACCTCTTTTGCTATTTTATCATTCGCAAATTTGTGCAAGGGCTTAGTGGCTAATATGGCTAGCACGAGGGAAGTAAGTAGCCCTGCAATCAAAATGATCGTTATCAGTTGTCCGCCGTTGACATTGGTATCTATGTATTCGTGGAAGACAATTGAGCCAGAAACAATCGTTGTACACATGCGAATCAGCGTGGCGGCTTTCCGATCTAGAATGGCTACGGCACTGACATCGAATTTGTTTTGATTCCTCAAAAAAGTACTTAGCGATTTCCTTGGTTCAGCATCCGTACCGTATTGTCCTTCGATATTGGGTGTTTCGTTGCTGTCTTTCTTTTTCGACCGCTCCAACTTGGCTTCCAACTCTTCTGCCTTTGCCACTTTGATCCTTAAATCGGCAGCCTCTTGCTCTAGCTTAATTCTCTTTTTTTCTGATTTCAGCGTTTTCGCTTCCAGTGCTTCTTCCATCGATTTTGAGTTTTAGTAAGCTGCACAAGGCTTTGGTGTAGCAGCAAGATTATCTTTCACAAAGTCTTCAAAATTATTTGGTAGTCATAGAATGATATCTACTTATCGGCAGACAGATATACCGATAGGCATATAGAAGTTCCTGATTTAGGAATCGGGAAATTGCGACTTCTCTACTGTTTCCTATTGACTTCAAGCTCAGTTAGTTTTTGCGTTATACTGCAAGTTAATAAGGGCAATTCCTGCTAATTTTTACATCAAACAGAACAAGGAAATTAAAAAATTGTTGACAGGGTCAACTAAATTTGAACAATAGCTCCACAAGCTACCTTTCTCCAATTACAAATGTTCGTGGGTACTCAATGAGTATAAGTACACTGTAACAAAAGTTTCTTTGCATTTTAGATAGGGGAGTTTGAGGGAGAAAAAAGGTTTTTTGAGAAACTCTTTTGGCTTATCGGGGAATTTTGTGGAGAGAGAAAATTATGTAATTTTCTCTCTCCACAAAACCCCTTCTAGTGGGAAATGAAAAAAGTACTTTTTTCATTTTCCACAAAAATAACCGCCCACCCACTATTTTTTCTCCCTCACCCCTTGGGCGCCGCCGTCGAAGACGGCGGCAGATAGGGTTTTTTGAAGCTCGAAATTCGAAGGAATTTC
>JBCCRX010000351.1:0-7235 GCA_039201015.1 Bacteroidota bacterium
ACCAAAGTTAATCAATATATCCATCTCGGCAATAGCGTGGACAAGGCAATAAGCTAAGCTTCGTATTCGTCCCAATAATTGCTCCATCATCATCCACAGGAGATACTGCAAATGTTCTCAATATTTCTTCACTATCTGACTCCTTTATTTGGACTATATCAAAGCGTAAACTTTTTGCCCCTTCGACCGATAGCATCCTTTTAAGATCAGTTCCAGTGAAGGCAGCTTTGAAATACGTTCGATTCTCTTGATCCTTAAATGAAGTCATTAGCGGCTCAAAAACTGTTCCTTTGGAGAAAGAAGACCGTATATTATTTATCATGTTGATTGCTGATTCAACAGTCACTTTTTTTACGCTGCCATCTCTTTGGAAGATGTAGCATGGCGTATCCTTCCTAATGTTTGAGGGAAGTAAATCATCTCCTGTACTGTCAATCGCTATTGCTAGAATGCTAGGAACAGGATTAGAAGTTGTTCCAATGTTTGCAGGATAAATGCGTATGCCCTCAGCATCAGAAGTTTTTAAAAGTTCAATAATATGATCTTTGTGACAAATCCTTTTCAGACTAGTCTTCTCCTGCATTTTCACACACTCCTCTTTAGTTAGATTCCATGATAAATTCTGCTTTTGCTTAGCACTTGCTGTAATGTCGTCAACTTTCTCAGGTAAAGGAAAAGAAAGATCTATGGTAAACGGCGAATTATCGTTTTCAGATTGAGCATTAAGACCTAAGCTAAGGCTTAAAATGAATAAGCCTACTACATACTGAATAAATGAATTAGTTTTCATGTTAGATTGTTTTAATTGAAATGTTGTGTTTTCATTTGGTTTGAGGGCTTCACTGTTTGAGATTGTTCGAGCTTATTCTCTGACAGCGAAGCGGTCTGACAGTGAAACGGTCTCACGTCTCACAGCGCAGCGGTCTCTCCTCTAAATATCCCCCTTCAAAGCCTTCTTAATCACCTCCGCCTTACTATTCACCTCCAAAGTGCGATAGATACGCTTGATGTGATCTCGAACGGTATCTAGGGAAATATGGAGTTTATCGGCGATCATTTTATAGCTTAATCCATCTACGAGTGCCTGTACGATTTGCATTTGGCGTTCTGAAAGGGCATTTTCTTTCTTTTTGGCTTTGGGCATGAATCGCTGTGCAATTTTTCGAGCGATGGAAGGCGACATATACGAACCACCGCGATAAACCGTAAAAATGGCTTCTCGGATTTTGGTCAGTGGTGTTCGCTTCGAGATGTAGGAACACGCACCTGCACAAAGCGCATCAAATATTTTGTCGTCTTCTTCAAAAGTCGTCAGTATGATAATATCGATATTAGGATATTGCTGCCGAATATGGTACAGCCCCTGAATACCTGACATCCCAGGCAAACCAATGTCCAAGAGCAACACGTCCAATTTGGGTTGAATGGCAGCACGCACTTTTTCCAAAAAAGCTTCTACGCTATCCACCGTAAAGGCAATTTGGAGGGAAGGATGTACCTCCATGTAAGCCTCTACGCTTTCTCTGATGACCGCATCATCTTCTACTATTGCTAATTTTATATTTTCCATATCGCAAAGATAGTGGAAGGGGAAAGAGCGTAAAACCACATTTTGATGTGGAGGTCGGGATTGATAGGACAAAAGTATAGGCAAGCCGCAAGAAAGGCTTGGACATATCGTTCAGAAGCTTGGATAAATGTTACATAGTAGTCAGTCAAGTTGATAGTGTCGGATAGGAATACGGATGAGTTTTGGGACTGAACGAGGCAAAAAACGCAGGCATAGCCTTAGCTACGGCGAGTATTTTTAACGAAGTGCAGGTTCAAAAATCGCCGTATTACCCGACAAAATTAGCTTGACTGACTACATAGAGGAAAGATTCTAATATTGGAACTCAGAAGGGTACACATTTTGAGAATCCGTGAGAGTCGCATTTAAAAAGCCTTTTAGGAGGGCTTTTTAAATGCTCCGAGGGATTTTAAGGGAGAAAAACGATCAAAATTCACGAATTTTGATCGTTTTTCTCCCTTAAGAACCCCCTAAACACAAAGTTTTTCACCTTTGAAAAAAACTTTGTGTGACTTTTGGAGCGGAATATCAATTCTGAAAAACTGTGTACCCTTGTGAGTATTGGAATCAACTCCGATACGCATTCGGCGACTGTCCAAATGCTTTAGAAAACACTCTAGTGAAATAGGCAGGATCGTTGAAGCCCACTTCGTAAGCCACTTCTGAAATGTTCAAATTGGGATTGTGTAATAAGTCTTTTGCTTTTTGCAAGCGGAAGTTGCGTAAAAACTGAGAAGGCGTTTGATCGCTAATCGCTTTGAGTTTGCGATAGAGTTGGATACGGCTGAGTTGGCTTTTTTGCGCCAATTCTTCTACGCCAAATTCAGCGTTTTTGTAGTGTTGTTCTACTACTTCATGTAGTTTTTGCAAGAAGCGTTCTTCCGGATTGGAATTTTCTAAGGCTATAGATGGAGCAACAGGTGTGAAAGTCGCATATTTTTGCTGTAGGCTTTGGCGAAGTTCTAAAAGTTTTTTTTTTTGATGAAAAGCTCTTTTTTGTCGAAGGGCTTCATCAAATAAGCATCTGCGCCGTATTTCAAACCTTCTATTTTATCTTGTTGGGTCGCTTTGGCGGTCAACAAAACAATTGGAATATGACTCGTACGCTCGTCTTGTTTCAAAGTTTCGACTACTTCAAAACCATTCTTTTTGGGCATCATTACATCGCTGACAATGAGATCGGGAAGATCAGCTAAGGCTAATTCGATTCCTTTTTCTCCATTAGTAGCCACCGAAATTTGATAGCGTTTTTCCAATAAGCCCTGCATATAAAAGATAACATCCGGATTGTCTTCGATGAGTAGTAGGCTAGGTAAAATATTTTCTGATGATGCTGGTGTATCAAATTCTTCTACCAAGATAGATGGCTTTATGTAGTACTCTCTTGCAGTCAATTCTTCACGTGCTGCAACCTGTTTTATAGGGAATTGTACTTCAAAAGTTGTTCCTTTCCCAA
Source organism: Bacteroidota bacterium (assembly GCA_039201015.1). Taxonomy (GTDB): domain Bacteria; phylum Bacteroidota; class Bacteroidia; order Chitinophagales; family Saprospiraceae; genus JAAUTG01. Next base: position 3,027 of record JBCCRX010000351.1, read on the forward strand.
GCGTACTTTGCACCGCAATTGCTCCGTCCAACAGTTCTACTAATTCCTTTACCAAAGCCAATCCAACGCCTGTCCCTCCGCCTGCATGATACAGTTGGGCTGGATTTCCTTGTTGAATAGTGGTATTGTCTATTTGATAAAAACGATCAAAAATGTGTTCTAATGCCCTTTCTTCTATACCAATTCCATTATCTTTTACTTTGATCAATAGCTGATTTTCTTTTTTAGCTAAATGCACGACTACTTTCCCATTTTCATCCGTAAATTTTATAGCATTGGAGAGCAAATTGCTGATAATTTGTCTCAACTTTTCTTCGTCCACGTCCATCCATAATTCTTCTTCTTCGCTGTAAACGGTCAAGCGTATATATTTTTTTTCTGCTAAAGATTGATAGGATTCACTAATGTACTGAATGTAGGAAACGACCTCAATTTGTTTGTAATTGATCTTTAAACTGCCCGCATCTAATTTGGATAAATCTAGCAACTGATTAATTAAGTTCAGCAACTTAGCACTATTCCTTCTGATCAGTTGCATGGCTTTGGGATGTTCTTGTTGCTCCGTCATGCCTTGTATCACTGTCAAAGGTGTACGAAATTCATGGGTGATGTTGGTGTAAAAACGGGTTTTAATTTGATTCAGAGCCTTGAGATGCGCTGCTTGTAATTGCTCTTTTTCTAGCTCAATGACTGCATATTGTCTTTCTTTTTCAATTAGCATTTGCTTGTAAGCCAAACCCATTGAGAACAAAAGTATTTCTAAGAGCGAACCGACTGCTAGAAAATAAATGTAGGAAATACCGCCACTGAATCTGGTGAGTGCAGCCAGTAAAGCACCAAGCACTAAACAAGAAAAACCCGCTATAAAGAAGTTATTCGTCGCTTGCCTAGTCCTGATGAGGAAAAAAATGAGCGGCAAGCTCGCAAAAACATTGATGAGCATGTACAGAAACATTGATAATGTTGCATACTCGTTTTTCAGCGCATCAAGAGAAAGGACTAAAACAACAAATGGGACAATAGGAATTGCTACATACAGCATGAAAGTATAGAAGCGATCCCATTTTGGAAAGATGACTTTTAGATTCAAAAAAGACTTGATGAAAGCGACGTAGCCCACCATTGCAAAAGTCGTACTGAGCGCGAAAAAATCGAAATAGACCTCATTGTTTGGTAAGATACGGTCTCTAACTGCATCATCTACTCTCAACCACGCGAAAGTGATGTAAATGGCGTTGCAAAAGATGTAGATACAGTAGTAAATGTAGGTTCTGTCTTTTACCAAAGAATAAAAGAGCAAATTATAGAGCGTCATCATGACGAAGCATCCTATGAAAAATAAGGTGAACATGGATTATGTTTTCATTAATTAAATTGGTTTTCTCATTATTTTTAAAGCCATTCTGTAATTGATGAAGTGCCAAAGTGCCTAAACGGGAAATGATAGTTGGATCGAGAAAAGGAAAGGACGAAGCAAGACATGGTAAGTAAGTGAAGGCTATACTGCTTCAAATGAAAGTAGTTTGTATTCATTTTTTTTGTTTGGACTTCCATGCAAGGTAGGCATTTTTCTGAAAAAGCGTTTGGGAAGAAGACGACGTCAAAAAAGCTCCGCCTTTCGACCGAGCTTCTAAAAATGTGTGATCAATAATTTTAAGTTAGGTCAAGTTAGGCGGTAACTTGAAGTTACCCCCTGACTTTATACTATCAATGCGTCAACACCATCTGCTTGGTCGCCATCACCTGACCATCCAGAACTAAGCTATAGCTATATGTGCCGGCGCTGAGTAGATTGGCTTGTAAAGTAATTTGTCCTTCACCTGTGGCTTGGATCGGAACGCTTTTGATGATGCGTCCGTTTTGATCTAGGACTTGCAGACTTGCAGATTTTACGTTTTCAGGAATGAAATAGCTGATCGTCGTTGCTTCTGAAAATGGATTGGGGGCGTTTTGCTCTAGACTAGCATCTGTAATCGCAGCCTTGATTGTATTTAGTTCTACTTTGCCGCTGAGTAGAGCTTCGATTTTGGCAAGACGCGTTTCTAGTGCTGTATTTCGCGCTTTTATAGCATCTAATTCATCCGTCAGCACCTCAATCGTTTCCTCTTTCTGCACTACTTTTTCGTGTAGTTCTTGAATGGCTTTGATCGCAATCACACCAAAATAATCGTAAGGCAATGCCTTGATGCCTTCTTTTTCGACGACCAATTCGGGCATCACTCCTTCGACTTCTTGGGCGATGAAGCCGATAGTAGGTTTTGCTTTTGCAGCATCTTTGTACTGATAAGTAGTTGGACGTAGTTGTAATACATTCTCAAGAACAGAATCAAGCTCGCGGATATTAGTTTTGAGTCGTCTGTCGGAACTAGTAACATAGGTACCATTCAAATCTTCGATCCATGATCTTAGCGAATTATTAAAGCTGAAGTTAAGATCGTTTGCACCATCAACAAAAAGAGTCCAGTCACTATTATCAACATCTTGTATTCGGATTCCATCAACATTGGTAACAGCAGATTGAGGTAGTGCTTTGTTAACTGTGGGTGTTTGCGACTGACGCACATGAAGACTGACTTGTGGTGAAAGAGTACCTATTCCAACATCTCCATCATCTTCAATCAAAATTCTAGTACTAGAGCCTGCTCTTAAAAATACATCATCAATAGCATCTATGATGACGTCTCCATTGGTTTCATTGGTTTCCAGGCTAAGTGACGTACCATTGTAACTGAGAAATGCCTTCAGCGCATTGTCTTCGTAGAAACCTATATTGCCTGTTCCATCTGATAATGCTAAATCACCAAACACATCTAGCTTTGTATTGACGTTAGGGTTGGTTGTCCCAATACCTACATTCCCATTATTTGCAATAAATAGTCTAGTTGCACCAGCGGCTTGTAGATATAAATCATCAGGGGATTGCATGAATAAGCGGTCGTTGGCATCTAATCCAATACGACCTTCCTTAGCACTTGAATTTTCAAAGAGAAGCGAAGCCCCACCGCCACTTGTCCGTTTTAGACGAGTAATATCGAAGGCAACACTCTCAATATCTAATTTAGCACTAGGACTAGACGTTCCAAGCCCCAGATTTCCTGAGCGATCAAAAACAAAACTTGAAGATCCTTCCATATCTGTGGAAGCACTGATCTTAAATTTGTTACCATCTGTTCTATCGTTACCTAAAGCCCAATATTCTGGACCATTGAAGGCAACATTGCTGTTTCTAAATATAACTTTTGAACTACCGCTTGAGCTATTTAGGTTATTTAGCCATAATCCTGCACCTCCTGATCCATTATTTGTAATTATTGTGTATACGTAGTTGTCATTTTTGGTATCTACTACATCTAATTTAGCATTTGGACTAGTCGTTCCGATACCGATGTTCCCCCCAGTCAAGTAGCTACTTCCTGTCTTATCAAAAATGAGTGCATCCTGTCTTGCAGTTCCATCATCGTTTCGCCAACTAAATTTATAACCATAGCTGCCATTATCTATTTCAGTAGGCATCAACCATAGTGTTCTTTCATTGACGTCCTTTGGAGTCCATAAAAGTTTAGCAGATCCATCGTTGATTTTGACCTCTCGCTGAGCGTTTAGAAGATGGGAGCTAAAAATAAAACATAGAATAAATAATAAAATGAGCTGTCTCATGTGTAAAAAGTTAAGTAAGTGATTTAAAAATGGCTTTCAGGGCTACACCAAATAGGTAATGAAAAGGCAAAAGTGTGACCTTTGAAAAGGGAGTAACTTTTCATTTAAGGGAAAAAGAGATTGTTTTTAATTGGAAATTTTGAATGATTAAAAGTGATCAGACAAAGCTACAAGTAGGTAAAAAGTAAGACATGCACTATTATTCCATTCTACCGACAAACAGTATATTATGTGTAAATATTATTGCTGCTGCGCTCTAAATACAGTAGGTGAGCTACCGAATTCACGGGTGAAAGAGCATGAAAAATAACTGCTGCTTGCGAGGCCTACGCGATAGGCAATTTCTAAAACAGTGAGCTCTTTTTGTGCTAAATTCAGCATTTGATTGATAAGGTGGAGCGGATAAAAAAATTCCCTCTGTAAAAAGTTAGCTGCTAAGCAGCTTTATTCCAGATATTATCCCAATTATGATTGAGTACTTCAATTTTGAGTATGGCAAGCGCTTTAGAACCTTTTTGGCTCCACGCCATACCATTATCTTTTTGCCTTGTG
>JBCCRX010000352.1:0-7210 GCA_039201015.1 Bacteroidota bacterium
GGTAAAACCGCCGATTCCTCTCTCCCTCCTGAAGTTCCCTTCGCTGCGTCAGTAGCGAAGTATACAGAATTTCAACACTTATGGAACGCTATTGCAGCATTTACTAACCACCGCGTTCCGTTACAATCAGAAAAATTTAAACAGACTTGTCCGACTTAGGCGCGATCAACATTATAAACAAGGAAAAAAAGTTCTTACGATCGCCTTAAAAGTGTCTAGGAGTGAAGTTGTAAAGAGATAATATTTTTTATTTTTGTTCTTTGATTAAAAATGAACGAACCTTAGTTCTACAAATAGTTCAATATGAATGCATTTCAGTTAGTTGCAAGCACTATAAATATAAAATCAAATGTTTTTGGTGCTTTAGCCAGTGGACTTTGTTTGATACATTGTCTTGCTACGCCTTTGTTTTTTATGGCACAAGCTGCTTCGCACCACGATCACGATCATCACCATCATGGTGCGGGTTGGTGGAGCGGCTTAGATTATGTTTTTCTTGCGGTTTCAGCAATTGCGGTTTTTTACTCTGCGAGAAATTCTTCTCTCAAGTGGATGCCCTCCGCACTTGCTGCCAGTTGGGTAGTACTGGCTTTTTTGATTATTAATGAAAAGTTGCATCTCATGCATTTACCACACGAAGCCATTTATATTCCAACACTTAGTTTGATTGGGCTGCACCTTTACAACATCAGATATTGCAATTGCGAGGAGGAAGAACGTTTGGTTGCTGAACAAAAGGTCTAAGTTCCAACTTCACAATACGCGCAATCGGATTCACCAATCAAATCTCCATTTTTATTCAATTCATACTGACAGCAGTTCTGAAGGTTTTGCTTTAAGATCGCTCTTCCACGTCGTGCCCTAGCTTTGACATTGGCGAGGCTTATGCCTAGGATTTCTGAAACTTCGTGCTGTTTTTTTCCTTCAAAATAGAGCAGTTCAATGGTCTGTTTGTAAGTATTGGGGAGTTGCTTTACAAAACGCCCCAAACAACAAATATTGTGGTAAGTCTCTTCGTCTTCTGCCAAGTCAAGTGATTGAAGCTTATCTTGTTTAGCAGATTGCTTGGTGTAGTTAACAATTTCATTTCTAGTGATTTGAAATATCCAAGCTCGAAGCTTTTCTGGCGATCTTAGTGAATCCAAATAGAGGCAAACCTTCAAAAAAGAATTCTGCAACACTTCATCGGCTGCATCTTCATTTTTCAAATATTTTAAGATGAAAAAATATACTTCGTTTCTGTATGTATCCCAAATCTGATTTACCTCCATATTGTTCGTTTCTAGTTTTCACAACAATTGCACTTGTTGCATTTACAGTTCTCACAAGAACAACTACTACTGGTTAAACAATTTTTGCAGTTGCATTTGTTGCATTCACAATTCTTACATTTACAATTATTCATAAGTCTTCAATTTTATAGCAATGCTCCATCTAGATGGCTTTAGAGCATGTTTGGAGCATTATCTTCCTGTAAACCAACATTTTACGAACTTGACTTTGAAAATCATAGCTCGTTTATCCCGATAAAGTCCCTATGATTTTCTTTGTCAAAACCGCAAACTACTGATTTACAGTTCAATCCTGCTCCAAACATGCTCTTAAGACTTTTGAAATTCTGACGCCTAATCAATGTCAGATGACATAGACTTTCAGACATTAAATAGAAATTTAAAACCTATTGTAAACTTCAAAAGTCCAAGGGTTTATTTGAAAGCACTCAATAGTGAGTATTGCTAAGTATTTTATTAAATTCGTAGAGGAGACTATGATTTTGCAAAAAGGATACAATAAGCGATCATTTTTTTTAGGAACAATAGTTATGTGTAAATCGTCAGATGAAAAAATAGGGTAGTGCCAAATTCGTAATGTTGGAAAAATTCGGAAACGACACCCTCACAGGAAACGATGGCGGCGTATAACATTATATTTTATACACACCACCAAAAATAGTAACATGCTAGTTAGAAGTATGACTTTTGAGATCATACCATCAACTTTATAACACTTTTCAATCTGATTGTCTATAGAGGAGCAAAAGAAAAGCAATGGGTAAAAGCCTCTAGTTCTAAATGCCTTGCTCATTAAGGAAGGAATAAGGACATAGGATTACTGTCGAAAACAACAGCAACCCTATTCCTAGATTGAATGTTTTTACTTGATTTCTAATGTAAATGTCAAATCAAAATCTGTATCACCATCCGTTGCACCAGAAGTAGCGGTTTTCACATCTGGCTGATGCTGTAATCTAGCTGTAAATGTACCTGTTACTGCGGAAGAGGAAGTCGTCCAAGTGGTCGATAAACCCACTGGATTTCCGTCATCGTCGGCATCATTATAATTGATTGGATCAGAAGCATTATCTATATTACCATTTCCAGTTGGGCTAACAAAAGCACCTTCTGAAAAACTAAAGAATAACTGATGTTCATCGTCTTCTTCCAAAATTTCTTCTCCAATATCTTCTCCAGGCGTTTCCAAATTATTGAAGATTGCGTACGTAAGTGTATAAGTCTTATCGACATCAAGCACAATACCACCTAAAATTTGTAACTCTTGAACACCTTCTCCGTCTGGATCTACCGCACTTGCTGTAACTATATCCGATGCGTCGGCATTATTGGTAAAGATAAGTGTCACATCCGTAATGACCTCTGGCAGGTTTTCTGGTTCTGGTTCATCATCGTCATCACAACTTGTAACGAAAACGCCCACTGCTAGTAAAGCGAAAAGACTGTACCTTCTTAAATAACTGAGTAATTCCATCTTTAGCTTGATTTAGAATTAAATAAATAATTAATGTTGAATAGAAAATTTATTCCAGGCTCGTCCGCGAAATACCTCATCTCATTGAGATAATTGCGATAACGAGTATTAAGTACATTCTGAATAGATAGCCCTGCATCAAATCTTTCTGATTTGATGCGCCAAGCAACATCCAATAGAAAAAAACCTTCGGGGGCATCTTTGAAATCAAATATTTCGGATTCAGGGGTAATAATCACCAATCCATCAATCAATTTTTCTGGACTAACCGTTCTAGGGGCTTGAAATTGTTGAAAGGTATAACTGGGTTTTATAGAGAGCTGAGAAGAGGTAAGTCCTCGAAATGCAGGTATTTTCCAACCCAAATGATAATCAATCATAATTGGGGGCTGATTGATTAATGCTTCATTCTTTCTGATGTTTCTTGACCAAAGATAACTCATGCCCAATGTCCCGTCTATTACATTAGACCATTGCCTTTGCCAAGAAAAATCTCCCCCAATAAATAAGGCATCGGCTTGATCGTAGATAAATACAGGCATCGGTCCTCTGATCGTACCAATAACCGCTATGGGTCGATCAAATATGAAATTTTCGATATAATTGGTGTAGGCTGTTAAAGTATAAGTATTGCTTTGTTTCTTTGTTCGCCATTCATTGATCCATTTGTAGCCTTTTTCAGGCACAACATCGCTTTCCCCTAAGGCAGTCACTCTGTCCGTTCTCAATGCCCCATTTTCATTTTCATCCGTGTAGTAGCGAAGCAAACCGAAAGACGTCTTGAAACCATGCTGCCCAAAACTAAACAGCTCCGCCATATTTGGAGTACGCCAAGCCGTTGCCAAATTGGTTCTAAAAGTATGGTCATCTGAAATATTGAGGATGTAACCCAAAGAGGAGGTGAAATTCATGAAACGATACTCGTCCCTAAAAACATCTTGATTGGGCTCTCTTCCTCGGACATTGTTGTATTCGTAGTCCAATCGAATACCCAATTCAAATGTGCTTTTGTTGCTTTTGAGGCTTTCAATGACATAAGTGCTAAAACGAAAAGTATTGTAATTTGGGATAAAAGGAGAAGTTTGCGTGCCTGGGTTGTTGTCATTATTCTGAGTAAATACCTCTAAACCGATCAAGCCATTTAACTGCATCCACTCGGGATGTTCCCAGTCAATCTGTAAGTCATTCGTAATCAGGTCAAGATCAATGATAGGTAAATCCGCATTTCTCCGCACATCAAATTCATCGCGTTGATTGAGCTGACTACCCAATCTCAGGGTCAATTTTGCATCATCAGCATATTGCCAATCCGCTTCTATTTTTCCGAAATGGTGTTGAACAAGTTGATTGGGCTCGTTGATATCATAAGAAAAATCTCTAATGATGACTGGTTCATCCGAATTGATCGCTCTGACAATAGCTGTACCACTACTCACTACCGAAGATCTCAAAAGTCCTAAATCTTGACCCAAATAACTGTAATAGGCTTTGAGATTCCATTTATTCCATCGATACCGAAAGCCGCCATTTACAGAGATTTCTTCTTTACCTGTGTTGGTGAGAGAATAGTCTGGTGCAAACTTATCACCGATGCGTGTATAGTTGGCTCCTAGATGATAGCTCCAGTTTTCTAGCCCTTGTCCTGCTTCCGCATTCACAAAGTAGCCTCTCCCATTTGTTTGATAGCCCGTGCCTACTTTTGCTTGAAATGGTTCTTTCAGGTAGAGTGGATCAGATTCTATAACTATGGCACCGCCTAGTGCTTCTGGACCATACCGAACACCCGCTGCTCCCTTCAATACCGTGACGCGATTAGCGGAGGAAACATCAATTTCGGGCGCATGATCAGATCCCCAATTTTGAAAGCCATGTTTGATGCCATTATTTAAAATCAACACTCGATTACCATACAAACCATGTATCACGGGGAGTTGCACATTGTTGCCAACAGAAGTAAAAGTCACGCCCTCTACATCCGCTATCGCCGAAGCTAGTGTTTGAGTCAAATTGGCAGATAGGGCTTCTTTTCCAATAATTTGTTGAGCAATAGATACCGTTCCTTCTTCCCTGGTCCTTTCCGCGGTAATGGTCACTTCCTCTAAGTCATTAATTTCTTCTTTAAGATAAATATAGGGCTTATCACTATTCAAGTGATAACTCTGGCAAGTGGTATCACAATAGCCCAAGCAAGAAATGACAAGGACATTGGAGGTGTCGCACAATCCTTTAAAATGAAAAGATCCGTCCAATTCAGTCAGTAAGAAATTTTGTGTTCCCTTTACCAAGATTTGTACATAAGGCAATGCCTCTTTAGTATCTACATCTAAGATAATACCTTTTAGCTCGTAATTGCAGTCGTCTTGGTTTTGAGCTTTTGAGGAAGCACTCACCGCAAGTAAGATGAATATAAATAGAACCTGTTTCATATAAACGAACTGTTTTTACGCAACAAAAGGGTGTCCAAGTCGAAGGGGAGATTTATCGCAATCAAAGATTTTCCTTCTCAGGGCTATAGACGGAATAGGGTTTTCTCATAGAGGACTTTTTGCCATGAATGCATAAACCAAGATAAAAATTACCTAATTGATTTGGCATTAATTTCAATGGTCATAGGCGAATTTTGTAGAGTTGGTCAGAAAAGTTAATTTTTACCTTCCGTAAAGGTAATTCAAAGTTTTAATTTCGTATCAAATGAGCTATTCATTCGTACATTCGTGGCTATTTTTACGCTCATAAGAAAACCCTTCTGGACGGAAATAAATATGCTCTCACGTCCTCGATCAGGTATATATTTTGATTTCAAACTAATCTGACACACGCCAAACTACCTCTAGCATCTTCTGGCGATCTGGGGGTACATTCTCGTGCGTGAAAGCACTATAAAGTCCTATGAAATAGAACAATAATAAGGCGATAGTAACTAGCCTGTAGGGAGCACTCCATTGCCTTACTTTTATCACAATCGCCTTTGCTTGGTGTACCAAATGCCAATTGTAAAAGTGCGCGTAAGCGATCAGTCCACCACTAATTGTCGTAAGTTCATGTGTACTGGAAACAACATTCATTTGGGTAATAAACAATCCCAAAAAGCCAAGTCCAGCCATTGACAGGGGACGAATATTTTGATGCTTTTTGAAATAGCTCATAAGCAAAGACCAACTTGCGATACCAATGCTTATTCCAATGAAAATCCTTTCTCCGATTGGGTTTATTAACCAATGCGCTTCCGCAAGTATTCCCAGTGGAAGGATCAGCAGTAGGAGTGTACAATGTAAAGCGCATAATAATGATGCTCCAAATCCTACAGCATCCCAATGCCAGCTAAAGAATCTTTCCATAGCAAATGTCAAAACTGTTTTTAGTGCAATAAGGTTGCAGAATTAGAGAAAAAATGCAATAAGGTTGCACTTATTTTTCGTTATTGAAAATTTGTAGAAGAGTCGGTAAGAAATAGCACGTTGAAATACACGCGACTTTCTCTGTAGAACATGCCAAGCGGATCATCAAAGGGCTTTTTCTAATGTTCTTCTAAGTACAAAACATTAACGCTTTGCAAAGTTAAATAAAAAATGCAACAATGTTGCAAAAATGAATATCTTTGCAATAAACAACTAAAAAATTTAATTCGATGTTAGAGAAAAGTTTATTATCCTTGGTATTTTGTCTGGTGCTCTTTGCTTGCGCCAGCCCAAACGAAGAAGAAACCGTACTAAAAGAAGCGCATGAAATCCATATGGAAGCAATAAGGCTCAATGAAAGTGTGCAGCCTAAGCTAGAACAGATGAGCGAGATGAAGTCGGAATTGAAAGCAAATGCTAGTGAGATGGGACAAGAAGCAAGCGTCTTTGTGAAAGCAGTAGAACAAATAGAAAAAAGCTACAAATACTGGGAATCTAATCACGTAGAAGTGCCTGGTTTTGAGCATGAAGGGCACGATCATAGTCATCACGATCACGAGCACGATCACGGACCAAGTATAGAAGTAAGTGCATCAGATATGCTAATCATCCAACAAGAATTTAGAGATACTCTGACTTCTATCGCAGAACGTCTGGATCGTTTGGAGATTCCCAACCTTTCTGTGCAGTAAGCGGTTTCATTAGTACAACTAGTCCGAATTACTTACCTGTGTTTTCCATGCTGAAACTATTGCCATTGCTGCAATCTAAATAGGGAGTTATTTAACAGTTGTACCACTAGAAGCTTCTAAGAGCTTGCTTGGAAGTCAATAATTGGAGCATAAACGGCTCTTTTCGTTACTCGTTCTCAAAAAAGTGGTCAATTTTTCAGAGAGGTCTCAATTTTTGGCTTTAATTAAAGGGAAACAGCTCGTTTTCGACTCAAAAATCCAAATCCAAACAAGCTCTAAATTCAAAACTATTTGTAATATGTTGCAGAAAGTATTGCTTTCTTTATTTTTTCGCCCTAACAAATTCATTCTTAC
>JBCCRX010000353.1:0-7201 GCA_039201015.1 Bacteroidota bacterium
AAAAATCCACCTTAAAAGATTTTTTGGTTGCGACTCTATGTATGTCGATTTTATTTTTTAATTGATACTAAGTACTTCTGTAGTGTAAATTGTTTTTGCAATAAAATCTTTTATACAGACTTAGAATCAATACAGAAAGTTGGTTGTCTATTTCGATTATAACTCATGTTACGCAAAACACCAAATTGCGAACGGCACAAAGTGCTACTTGTTTACAAATCGTCGAGTATCAGCCTCACGCCTCAGGCGTGAGGCTGGCAGCCACTCTAATTCAAAACACGATAGCTTTGAAGAGCTACTATATTTATCGCACCAAAATATACTAGTGCGTAACATCAGTTATAATACGTGTGGGATAAAAAAGTGTATTTTCTTTTTTGTTTATTCGTTTAATATCTTCAATATCAATGTATTCAATTAAACAATAAACAAGTATGTTCATTTGTACATATCCATCCCGTTTGCAGCATAATAGATAGTCGGGAAACCAAGATACATCTATTGATTGCTATAAAAAATGGGTATCACCCGTGCTTAGATAAGTCAGTTTTGGGCTATTATTTATGCAGTACATAGACAAAGATAAAATCCTCTAACAATTGATAATAGACATCAAACAACACATCGAAATCGCCCTTCACTACTCTTCCCTTAGTGTAGCCTACGGATAAGTCATACGCAAAAGGTTTGACTAAAATATGCGTCCGAAAATCCAAACTTTTGCGCCCATAAGCTTTGTAAAGTGCTTCTTTTGCGCCCCAATAAACATGAAGATGTGCTAGACGAGTGGCTGCCTGTAAGCTTTTCATCTCGTCGGGGCGCATGTATTTGTGCGCAATACGTTCAATTTTTCCTACTATTTTTTGTATGTCAATACCTACTAAAAATGGGGCAGCAATTGCCGCCGCTTGCCGATTGGAATGACTTAAAGAGATGTAAAAACTAGAACCTTCCAAATAGGGTTTTCCAAATTCATCTTTTACCAAGATGCCCCTTTGTGCTCGTCCTGACATCAGATGGATAAGGTAGCGACTCGCTAACCATTCGAGACGTTGCCCTTTTCCTTTGATACGATTGACTTGTGCGACTTCTGCTTCGGCGAGTGCTAGCTCAGAACGAAAAAAATCTTCGGATTCTTCAATTTTCCAGATGGCGTATTCGCACCGATTCTGTAATGTTTGATGTATCTTTAGAGCCAAAATAGATGATTTTGTACTGCCAATGCCCTGTTTCTGGTAGCTTTTTACACAGTGATTTCCATTTTGGTGAAACGATAGATTCTACTGTCTTTATGGCATACCATACAGAAGGATGACTACGCGTTTGTATATCTTTTCTGATTCTTAGCTTAATGGTATCTTTTACCATATCCAAATTCTCACCATCAATCAGATTTTCATCAGGTGTCAAGCAATCTTTTATGGCTCTTCAGGGAATTTTGTGGAGAGAAGATTATGTAATTTTCTCTCTCCATAAAACCCTTTCTTGTGGGAAATGAAGAAAGTATTTTTTTCATTTCCCACAAAAATAACCGAAGACCCTCTTTTATTTCTGAAATAGATTGGCATTACAAAAGGAGACAGAGACGATCTACGCGTTCAAAAATGACATTTCTCGCTCCCCAATTACTAAGAGCTTGTTTGGATTTTGATCTTTGAGTCGAAAAAGAGCTGTTTGTAGACCGATTATTAATTTCGGCTCTAAATGATTTCATTTGGTCAAGTATCTTTAGAAAAATATATTCAACTATTAAAATTTCGTTCGTTTTCGTTTAAATGGACATCAGCCTAAGGCAGACAGGTCGAGTCCTTTCAAACGAATCAAGGTTTTTTAAAGGGAGAAGCGGCAAATTTCGCCGCTTCTCCCTTTAAAAAACCTTGATCAAATCATATGGGCTCGACGCCCATATGATTTGAAGATAAACGTAAGCTTCCATAAATAATGCTGACCAAATGAAATCATCCCAAACCTTAATTTCCAAACAAGCTCTAAAATCTTCTATACGAGAAATTGCTGGTCTTCTCAAACCTATCATCTCTTTTAGTTTTTATGGTCGTCCCAAAGATTTATAATTATTCACATAGTCCTCTCGCCATTTGCGCTTAGGCGAGATTTCATTGGTCAGATACTTTTCAATGAGCAAACTAGCGACGGGTGCGGCAATTGTTCCTCCAAAGCGACCGTGTTCTACATAGACGGCAATGGCAATTTTGGGTTTGTCTTTGGGCGCGAAAGCAAAGAAAATGGAGTGGTCGTCGCCATGCGGATTTTCGGCAGTGCCCGTCTTTCCACAAATCGGAATCTCAGGAATAAGCGCACTCCTTGCCGTTCCCGCCGTCACCACTCTTGCCATGCCTTCGATCACTGGCTGGAAGTGTGCAGTATCTATCCCGACAGTTTGCTTATCCAGATATTCCTGCGCAATCGGTATGATTTTTTCGTCTTGCATAAATTGCTTGGCGAGGTGCGGCGTTCTGTAATATCCTTTGTTAGCGATGATGGCAGCAGTATTTGCCATTTGGAGCGTAGTCATCAGAACTTCTCCTTGTCCAATGCCAACGGACATGATGTAGGGAGAATACCAATTGCCATTGTTGTTTTTATACATTTTGGTGTAATCGGAAGAAGAATGAAAGCTACCTCCTTTTTCTTGCGGAAAATCAATGTTCAAACGCTCTCCAATGCCAAACTGCTCTAGGTAGCTGTTGAAAATATTTAAACCATAGTGCGGATTGGTATAGTCGTCTTTATCTACAATATCTCTAAAAACCTGTGCAAAATAAGCATTGCAAGAGTGCTGAATGGCTTGACTGATATTGGTGCAAGTCGGGTGAGCATGACAAGCAGGGCGAATGCGACCACTATAGTAATAGCCGTTGTAGCAAGGCACCGTTCTATTAACGGTGGTCACTTTTTCGTTCAAGGCAATAAGGCTGACCAAAGGTTTGAAGAGCGAACCTGGGGGATATTCTGCCATCGTCGCTCGATTGAAGAAAATGTTATTGGAATCGCGCAGCAGTTGGTTATAGGCTTGTCCTCTATCTCGATTATAAACCAATAGGTTGGGATCGTAATTTGGTGCGCTCACCATCGCTAATATCTCTCCCGATTCGGGTTCAATGGCAATAACGCCGCCTGCCTTATGGCGCATCAGTTCCTCTGCGTAAGCTTGCAATTCTAAATCAAGAGAAAGCATCAAATTCATGCCCGAAACCGCAGCAGTATCTGCGTTTCCATCAAGATAAGCCCCCACTTCTCTTCCTAAATTGTCTCGCAATAGATAGCGTCTTCCCTTTCTTCCACGCAGTAGCGAATCGTATTGCAATTCAATACCACTCGCTCCTTTGTAATCTCCTAGCGCGTAATTGTTGTTTTTGTCCGCCAGCTCTTCTTGATCTACTTCGCGCAGATAGCCCAAAACGTGCGCTCCATAAGGATGTGGGTAGCCACGTACATTTCGCAATTGGACGAAAAAGCCTGGGAATTGATACAAACTTTCTTGCAGCCGCGCATAAGTTTCTACAGAAAGTCGGCTGATGAAAGGAAAGGCTTTCGATTTGGAATAGCGACGATCTTTTGATAAATTATTCGACTGCCAATCTTTATCTAAATTACGCTTGAAATCTTTTTTGGTGATGCCTAGCAAAGCACAAAAACTAGCGGTATCCATTTGCTCACTAACCTGATTGTAATTCACCATCAGGTCATAAATTGGGATGTTGTAAATCAATAGATTGGTATCTCGATCGTAAACAACGCCTCTAGCAGGATAAACCGTCTTTTTTTCTATGGTTGTCGCTTCCGCTTTGCCCTTCATCGACGAATCTAACACTTGTAAATGCAAGGCTTTGCCCACTAGCAAAAGTGCCAGTAAGGTGAAAGTAATTTGAATATATATAGTACGATGTGCTAAATTTTTTTCCATAAATTGTTAGCTATACCCTTACGTTTCGCTAATTTTAAATTCAAAAAAACAAAATTTAATTCTGACTATGCAGTGAAAAATCTCTTTTTGAAAAATTTTATTTCATGAAATTTTCCAAAAAGAGGAACCTTCGGACAGAGAGAAAAAATCAAAATTGAAAATTTTGATTTTTTCTCTCTGTCCGAAGGTATAATTGAAATCTTTCGCAGAAAAATTTCAATTACGTACATGGTTTCTACTATAAATGTATTTTTTCAAAATCAATTTCAGCGAAACGTCAGTGTACCACAAAAATAATATAAAATACATCTCGCTCCTAGAAAGTTTTCCTAAGTGCATCTCAAAATGAACTGTCGCAACCTAGATTTACTAAATTCTAAAAATTTAGCAAATCACCACACTTGAAATCTCTATCTTATCAATCCAAAAGGACAGCTCAAGATAGTCCAAATCTTTGTACAAAATTCAACTTCAAGAGTCTAAAATTCCGTTTTTAAAAAGTGTATGGTAGTAAATCATCCTCTGGCTTTTACCAAGTCTTGGAAGGCAGGCTCTCCCAACAAGTCTTTTAAAAAAATATCCTTATCGTAAGTATTACCGAAAAAAGGAAAACCCTTGTCGTAAGCCAGTCCTAGAGCGGAAACGGCTTCCTTTTTATTGTCCAAAGCAGTATAAATACAGGCAGAAGAATAATAGGATGCTCCTTTCCATCTAGCATTTGGATCAGGTATTTTTACCTCTTCTAGCAACTTCATGGCTGCTTCCGTTTCCCCCATTTTCGCTAGACAAAACGCTTGCATGGCTTTGGAGTGCTTTGAATTGGGCAGTTCCTTATCGTTTATTCTTTTTTGAATTTCCAATAAGCATTTTTTGTAGTCTTGCTGATAAAAATACAAGCGCATCAACTGATCTTTCTCTGTCAGTAGGTCATAGTATTGAGCTAGTGTAGGTTTATCCAATAGATACAGTTCATCGCAAAAAGTCTCTAATATGTGTTTCTTCATATTGCGTCTTGGAAAATCAATCTTCGCATTACTAGGGTCTAAGTAGAAATATAGATATTCTTTAGCTGATATCAGATTGTCCAAATGAATTAAGGCTCTAATATGAAAAATCGCAATTCTAGGATCCTTGATTACATTATAAGGGCTATTCAGAACAGTATCTAAAACAGTGAGTATCTTTTTATATTGTGCTGCTTCGAAGTAGCTGTGCAGTAAAATGGACAAATCCCACTGACCAACAAATTTATCGTCAATGTCATTGAGCCTGATCCTATTTGACCCCTCTAGCGTCTCAATAGCTTTACTTGGATGATTCGCATAATTGTAGTTTTGAGCAGCCATATCGCGGTGCATATCATAACTTGTGATAGTCTTATTGTAAAACTCAGCAGCTTTTAGTAATTGACCCTGTGCCTCCGCTCTGAGTGCGTTGAAGCGCAATTGTTCATAGTCCGTAAATTGGAAATTGTTGGTTTCGATGTACTCAATAAGAGAATCTCTTGCTACTATTCGATCTTGATTGTTGTACATCACGATCATCTTCAATAGTGGATCGTAGAAAGACGTATCCAACTCAAATGCTTTCAAAAGGAGTGCTTCCGTTTTTTCATCATTCAGCATCCAATGCTCTGGATACTGGATATAGGTTTGATAGGCTTCAAAGCGAGGTACCTTTTTCTCAAAGCGTTTTCGACCACTGAGTACCCAATAGCCAAGTACTTCTTGAGTCAGGTCATCCAGTAGTTTCATTGCATCTTTCTGATGTCCTTCGATCCGTTCCAGCGCATGAATGACTTCTCCATTTTCTGCATCGACGATATTGGCTTGTATAATGATTTTATCGTTTCGTAGATAATACCTGCCCTGTACGATAACCTCTGCATCAGTGGCTTCTGCAAATTCAGAACTTGCTGTATTTCCTACACCTGCCAAAGCGATATTTTGCTGCACATTGGCGGCACTTACGACGCCGCCTGAAGAAACTTCCATAAGTCCTTGCGTCAACCAATCGGAGATCATTTTACCATAAGCACTTAAGTCTTCACTCAAAGTCTGATCCTCAAAGACCATGACCGCCGCCTTTTTCTCCCGAATGGCTTTGGGAAGTGGAGCAGTCCCACTTGAAGACCTGATACTTACTAGCTTCGAGTCTCCACTAGTGTTGCTGTTGATGCCCCAGACAATTCCAAATCCAGTGATGAGCAGCGCGACAAAAATAATAAGCAGGTTGCTTCTCTTTTCTACCTTTGTCTTTTTTGGGCGTTTTTTTCGCTTGGCTTTCGCCAAATTTCTTAATGCCTTTTTGTTAGGCACAATCAAGTCTCCATTCGCTAAGGCAAATACTTCTATCGGTTCTTCCACGTGCTTAAATTCAAAACGCCCCAAACTTTTAGGTTCCAAATCAGGATTATTTTTCACTTCATCTCGCACTTTTTTAGACAACAAAACGCCACCAGCAATACCCATAGATTCAATTCGAGCAGTGATATTCACTGCATCGCCAAAAATTTTATCACCTTCATAAGTCACCGTGCCGCTATGAATACCAATGCGGACAGGTACATTGGGTTCTGCTAGAAAAGTAGTTTGTAAATCCATCGCACAGCGCACCGCCTCCACTGGGATTTGGAAGGTACACAAGGCACCATCGCCGTAGAAGTTGACGATTTGTCCGTTGTGGGCTTCAACTTTGCCTTCCAATTGTTGTTGGAAATGGCGTAGCAGTTGGGAGGCCTGTTGCTCGTCTTTTTGCATCAAGGCAGTGTAGCCGACGATGTCAGCGAAAAGAATAGCGGCGAGTTTACGTTTGTAATCACTCATTTCTTTAGATTAGATAAGGCATAGAGTGGAAAGATATCGGGTACTTCTGTAAAGATGCTATGCGGCTCAGTTCATCGGAAAGTGATTCTTGCAAATTTCAAAAGAGCAGCAGCAGCCAAAACACATAGTTTGGGGCGATGCTCTTTAAAAAACCTGCAAGGACGAAGGGGGGGGAACACAAGCCTACATTTCATCAAAATGGGCAGAAAGGTTTCTACATAGATCGTTTGGGGCTAAGTTAACCTAGAAGAAAGCATACATATTCCTTACTGACCAAGTTTACCTATTTACCTCGCACTCCTCAACAGTAAGAGCTTGTTTGGATTTTGATCTTTGTGTTGAAAACGAGCTATTTTTTCGTTAATCAAGGCAAAAAATGGGAGCTTATCAGCCTGAGGCGGACACGGTCTAGATAAACCTTGCTTTTTTAACGCTGAGTAACGGAAAAAGA
>JBCCRX010000354.1:0-7188 GCA_039201015.1 Bacteroidota bacterium
ACGGGCTGCGCCAAGCTTCAGCTCTGATTAGCACCTTGTTTTGGCTCATACAGTATTTTGTTTTTAACGCCTTTTTGGCACTTTTTTCACTAAAAGAAATTAGGTCGATTTTGATAATTCCTCAAAAAAATTCAGAGAACCAACTAATTACATAACAATTAATTTACGTGGCGTGTAGAGGTGTGTATCTCAGATTGCACTTTTATGAAAGAAATAGGGTGAAAATCTTAAATCTTCGTTCCTTTCAAAACAAGAGACGCTTTGCCCATAATTAAAGATTTGTACAATTTGGGATACATATATTATAAAATTTATCATACTTCGCACTAAACTCAATTAAAAATGAGAAAAGTACTTTTATTTTTCAGCTTAATGCTATGCTTTATGCTCGTTGGAGCAAATCTACTTGCACAATGGAGTACTATTAACAGCCCAGAAAAGATCGTGCAATGCTACGGCACTAGCTCCGATACGAAGCTCTTTTTTGCGGGTGGGCTAACGCTTTCGGGACTTTCTGATGAACTCAGGATATACGATATACCGACTGATAGTTGGAGCAGTACTGGTATCAATATACCTAGAGCTAAAATTGCGGCAGTGGCATATGATGACTTATTATTTTGTGCAGGTGGCATAGAATTTGAGAATCGACGAGAATGCGCAGACATAGAAATCTACGATGCGCTCACGGGAGATTTTTTAGATATTGCTACATTATCAAAAGCGCGGGTAGAATTATCCGCTGTCGGTGTAGGCAATAAAGTCCTTTTTGCGGGAGGTATCGCAACGGATGACAGTGGGATAAATGAGGTCTTTTCGACGGTTGATATTTATGATCTTATAACACAAACATGGACACAAGATTCCCTATCAGAAGCGCGAGGTGGTATGGCACATGCGGTATTAGGCGACAAAGCCTACTTTGCAGGCGGATACAAAGGCAATGGACAAGTATCAAATCGGGTAGATATCTATGATGCTTCGACAGGTAATTGGACGACTGATAGTGCATCTGTTGGACGAGCGTTTTATGGTGGCGGCATTGCCTTCAATGGGAAAGTCTATTTTGCAGGTGGACTATTGGAAAATGAGACGACAACCGCGCTTATTGATGTTTATGATCCTTCCACCGATACTTGGACGACCCAACAATTGAGCGAAGCAAGATTTGGTGTACAAGCAGGAAAAACAGATAATTACCTACTCTTTACAGGTGGGGGAAATACAGGCTTGTTGAGTGGTTGGGCATATACCAGTTTTTCCACTAGAGTTGATCTATACAACAAAGAAACAGATACCTGGGACATTTTTAACATGGGACTAGATCGGGTAAATCACGCTGCTCTGAGTGCAGATAATCAAGTATTTATTGCAGGAGATATTGATGGTAATACTAGCTTCAGCGTGATAGATATTTTCACAGAAGAAGCAATTTCTAATACCTTACAGTCCTTCCCTTCTGATGCTGTACAACTCAGCCCTAATCCAACAAATGGACTGCTGAATCTGCAAACCTTTGACCTTCAAGCAACGGATTTGCAGCTAGAGATTGTAGATGTACATGGACGAATACTTTTGTCCCAAACATTAAACCATTCATACAAAGAACTAGATGTCACGGCTTTCGCCAAAGGTTTGTATTACTTGAAAGTCAGGAGTACAGACAAGGTTGCAGTGCGGCAGTTTGTGAAACTATAAAAAACATCATGAGAACAACCATTTTTTCCGTCACCTTGCTAGCTATTTTGCTATTAGCCACTTGCCAACAGCCTAGTCCAAGCGTGGCAGTGGCTGAACAAGTAGAGGAAAAGCCCAACTACTTTGTGCGAGAAAATGGCGATACCATATTGACAGGTGTACCCATTCGGGCGGAGGGATATGTCGTGAATTTAGATACTTTACCACCGCCATTGGTTACGCTTGCTCAAGCACCAGTGAAGCAAAAAGCCTATACCAATCGGCTGAAAGTAGTGCAGGCCAAACAGATTGCACTACCTTGGCAAAAAGTAGAATTGGCAACTGCACCAACGCTAGTGAATATGAAGATAGACACTGTACCTGCTATTTTTCAAGCACCACAGGCAGTTGGTTTGCCTAGAATGAAAGATGATGCTAATCAAAATATTCGCTACCTGACGACTAAGCAAGGTATTCATACGGGTTATTGTAGTGCCTTGCATGAGGATAGTAGAGGTTACATTTGGTATGGAACCATAGCTGATGGAGCAGCAAGATATGACGGCAAAAGCATACAAGTTTTTGGGAAAGAGGAAGGATTAGCAGGAGATAGAGTGTGGGACATTACCGAAGATAGCGCAGGTAATTTATGGTTTGCTACGGCAAGCGGTATTAGCAAATATGATGGTACTCACTTTATCAATTTCACCAAAGCAGATGACTACTTTGCTCCCGTCGTACGTGTATTAGAAGATCGTCAAGGAAACTTTTGGTTTGGTACGCGCAAAGAAATCCTCAAGTTCAATTCTCAGGATAACACCTTCATCGCCTATGGAAAAGAGCAGGGCATGGATTGTATAGAAAGTTATGCTCTTTTTGAAGATCAAGCAGGAAATATCTGGACAGGGGGGAGTAGGGGTTTGTATCAATTTAGAGCAACAGGCGTGTTTGAATTACCTTTAAACAAAGACTTTCAAGCCATCACTGACTTTGAAGAAAACAGAGATGGTAGTTTTTGGATCACAACAAGAGTAGGACTATTCAAATACGAGCAAGAAATTCTGACCACCTATCGCTTTCCTGAGATTAGGAATGATTTTTTATTTCACACGATCTACAAGGATAAGGGTGGACGAATCTGGTTTGGATCGGGATGGGATGGAGCAATATATTATGACGACAGGCATTTCTATCATTGGAGTACAAAAGAGGGAATGTCCGATCAAGAAATATTGGCTTTCATGGAGGATAGCAGCGGTAAAATGTGGGCAGCTACCTACAGCGGCGGATTGAATATTTTAGACATTGGGACTTTTTCTTATTGGACCAGTGAAGAGGGATTGATGCCCTATGACGTCAACTATTTACTGGAGGATAAAGATCAAAATATTTGGTTAGCCAGCAGCGGATTGAGTAAGTATGATGGTTCTTTTTTCTATCACTACAAAGCGGCGCAAGGATTCACGGATGACGTTCAATTTAGCTTGGCACAAGACGAAGTCGGTAATATTTGGTTTGCTGGGCGAGCATTGCGTAAGTTCGATGGTGAAAACTTTACTACCTATTCTAGAAAACAAGGTATGGAGCCTCCCTATCATATCTTTGCGGCAAAGAACGGTGATATCTGGATATCAACACACCATCATGGAGCATACCGACTTCGCAATTCCATACTCACCCATTTTGATGACACTAATAATTTATTAGATAATACTGTTTGGGAGTTTTATGAAGATCAGCAAGAAAATATTTGGCTGATGACTGATTTGGGTTGGAGTAAATTTGACGGCGTGCACTTCACTTATTACACTACGAATGAAGGCTTGTTAGATAACTATGTGTACAGTATGTTAGAAGATGAGAACAGTGATATTTGGTTATCTACTGGTGGGGGCTTGCAGAAAATGAATGGAGAGATCATTGAATTAGTACTGGACTATGAAGCGATGGGGAATGATCTAGTTTACGATATGGTACAGGATAGTCTCCAAAATATTTGGCTAATAATGGGAAATGGAGTGGCACTATTAGAAAAAGATCAGTTAGAACGCAGGACTTCGAACGGACTACACAAGTTTACAGAGCAAGCGAAATTAAAGGTAAGTACCTTCATTGAGAATGCAGTGATAAAAGACCACAATAATCAAATTTGGATCGGTGGTGCTAGTGCGCTCACTCAATTAGATATTAATAAATTCTACGATAATTATTGCAGTAATACCCCTAGCATCCACCTCAACTACTTCACCCTCAATGATCAATTTGTCAACTTTTCCAGTACTACCGACAGCCTTTTCCCAAGTATTCGCTACGAAGCCAATACCCCTTTTCAAAGCTATCCCATCAATATAAGAGTCCCTCACAACAACAATACCTTTTCCTTTCATTTCACAGGCTTGGATTGGTCTGCACCACATCAATTGGTATATCAATATAAGTTGGAACAATTGGAAAATGACTGGAATCCAACAACCAAAGAAACAAAAGCCGACTACCGTAATCTACCGCATGGTACTTACACCTTCAAAGTGAGAGCAAAAGGAGCATCCAATGTCTGGAGCGAGCCTTTTGAGTATGAATTTACCATTCGTCCACCTTGGTGGCAAACACCTTGGGCGTATTTAGGCTACTTGCTACTAGGCGCACTAGCAATCTGGTTATACATCCGTTGGCGCACCCGCAACCTATTGAAGCGACAAGAAAAACTAGAGCAAACCGTCACTGAACGAACGGTGGAAGTCGTCAAAGAAAAAGAGCGTTCCGAAGAACTCTTACTCAATATTCTACCTGCCGAAGTTGCGGAAGAATTAAAATTGAATGGCTCTTCTCCTGCCCGTAATTTTGAGGAAGTTACTATTCTATTCACTGATTTTAAGCAGTTTACAGCCATTTCAGAACAAATGAGTCCAGAAGAACTCGTGGCAGAAATCAACGTCTGTTTCAGAGCCTTCGATGAAATCATCACCAAATACCGCATCGAGAAAATCAAAAGGATGGGCGATGCTTACATGGCAGCAGGAGGACTGCATTTGCCGCGCCGTTCTGAACCCAAAGATGTCGTATTGGCAGCTTTAGAGATGCAGAACTTTATGCTGGAGCGTCAAAAAATACGTCAAAAAGAGCAGTGCGCTTACTTTGAAATGCGCTGTGGCATCCACACTGGTTCAGTAGTAGCAGGCATCGTTGGCGTCAAAAAATTTCAGTACGACATTTGGGGAGATACCGTCAATACTGCTGCTCGTATGGAAAGTAGCGGTGAAGTGGGACAAGTGAATATTAGCGAAGCGACTTACGAATTATTGAAAGTCAGTGAACAACTTAACTTTACCGCGAGAGGGAAAGTGGGGGTGAAAGGAAAAGGGGCAGTGGAGATGTATTTTGTGGATTTGTTATAGAGAGACACTGATCTTAAAATGTCATTTTTACTCACTCGCATCCTGCTCGCACCAAATGTTCTAGCTCGTTAGCATTTACAAATGCGTAACGTCCTGTCCACTAGTCTCCGACTAGAGTAGCTAAAGCAATACAAGTCAAGCTTGTCCGCCTGAGGCGTGAGACTTACCAACACTATATTTCACATTTGTAAATTCAGACCGCAGAGCAGGTAGTATGCTATCTTTACGATCTTCTTCTAATTGTTTTAGCCTTTCTTCTAAATGAGAAAGTGGGCGTTGGATACCTTTAGAGACGATAGCTTTGGAGTGTGCTAGATTTTCCTTCGGCTTTAATCCTATTTCTTGAATAAGGGAGCAGGTAAAAAATAACCTACCCACTGAAATTAAAAAAAGACTAATATATTGTGCAAAAAAAGCAATGAGGATATACTTACATTCATCAGTCATATCAAGTTTCAATTCTGCCTTAGAAAAGTTAACTGGCTACAAAAAGCGAGCATTCGCGGCTGAGTTATGTGAACTTTATTTTGATAGTTCTGCTCGCAAAATGGAGCGTTACTTTAGTGTAGGTCGCGAAATGGTAAAATTAGGACTACATGAGCGACGTACAGGGATTCAATGCTTAGATGCGTATGAATTGAGGGGAGCAAAAAAAAAGAAGAGCTCCATACGAATTTAGCATCAGACATTGAACAAATAGTGGAAGAGCATAGCCAGATTGATCCTCAATTTAAAACACAACGTTGTTATGTGAAAATCAGTGCTTCCTATATTGGCAAAGAATTAGTATTGAACAAATCCTATCAGACCAAAGATTTTTGCTTGAAAACGATAAATAATGTGCTCAATCGTTTAGACTATACTTTAAAGAAAGTATTGAAAACTCAGCCATTAAAGAAAATACCAGAAACAGATGCTATTTTTGAAAATGTTCATGGACATCATCAAATCGCCGCATCAAACCCTCATATTCTAAGGGTTTCGGTGGATGTGAAAGCAAAAGTAAAAGTAGGCAATCTAAGCAGAAAAGGCTATGCTCGCACTAAAAATGCCCCAAAAACAGATGACCATGACCACCATTGGACGGATATTTTAACGCCTTTTGGTTTGCATGAAGTCAATACAGATAATACTTTTTTGGTATTTGGTAATTCTAGAGAAACCCCTGATTTCATTGTAGATTGTTTGGAATGGTGGTGGGAAGAAAGGCAGTTTTCGGCAGACCAATATGATCTTTTAATGATTGATTTAGATAACGGCTCGTCCGTTGCTGGAAATACCAAACGTTTTTTACAGCGTATGCTTGAGTTGTCCAAAAAAATAGAAATTCCCATACAATTAGTCTATTATCCGCCTTATCATAGCAAATACAATAAGGTGGAAATATTTTGGGCTGCTTTAGAAAATTATTGGATGCCTTTAGTATTGGACACCGTAGTAAACACCATTAATATTGCCAAAAATGTCGTTTGGAAAGGTATGAATCCTATCGTTCATTTCCTTGATAAAACTTATGAAAAAGGAGTTAAAGTGGAAACCGAAGACTTCAAAGAACTTCAAAAATTTATCCTCAGAAATCCAGATTTACCCAAGTGGGATGTCCTGATTGATTTTAATCATAGTGGGTAGGTTATTTTTTACCAAGTCCCTAAATTTAAATCCCAAACGTTCCACTATAGTCCTAAATAGGCGGACATTATGAATATTAGAAATTTCTATTGTTAATTATGTCATTTTGCTTCTATGTTTTTATTTGAAATGAAACGACTGCTAAGATAGTAAAAGTTCATTTTGATACTTAAAATTAGAGGATTTTAGGAATAAATGCAAATGTAATATCAGATTAGGCTATTCTATCAAAAGGAAAAATAGGAATAAAAAGCGAGGGAGAAATGAAAATGTATTTTGTGAATTTGCAATAAACAGATCGCAACATTTACCAATAGACAAATAACGATTACGATTGGTACAACAATAGACTTGCACGGCTTTAAGGATCAACAAGTTATGTGAAAAAGTGTTTAAGCCATATGGATTATAGAACAATAAGGAGCGAACGCCAATTTAAGTCATCTACTGGATATAGCAAATCGGATTTTTCTGAATTAAGAAAGGA
>JBCCRX010000355.1:0-7185 GCA_039201015.1 Bacteroidota bacterium
ACGGGCTGGGCCAAGCTTCAGCTCTGATTAGCACCTTGTTTTGGCTCATACAGTATTTTGTTTTTAACGCCTTTTTGGCACTTTTTTCACTAAAAGAAATTAGGTCGATTTTGATAATTCCACAAAAAAATTCAGAGAACCGATTTTTTGAGACCCCTCTGAGTGAAACAATTTTTCGCCTTGGAAAATTTTAATCTGCCTCAGGCTGAAAATTGTTTCACGATTTTAAGATGCGTTTTTCAGATGTCCAAAGTTCAGTCTTTTTAGAAACACAAATAAAGGAAAATTGAGGGATTTAGTCTTCATAAGCAGCTTTCACCAAAGCGACAATTTCAAAAATTTCTTCTGCTGTGCCATCAATTTGTCTTCTGATCCAAAAACCAGGCGCAGTATTCGCGACGTACCAATCTGCTCCCAGTTTTTCTTTGGAGTCCGCGAAAGGACGAAAAGATTCTTGCAGAAAGCTACCTGCTTCCATACCTTCTTGCATCGCGCTTTGATAGTCTTTTGATACTTGCTGCGCCATACTTTTATTGGACATCAAATATTGGTAGCTGTCGTAGTAGAGTTGGACTTCTTTCTTTAGGTGTTGATTGTACGCGTATTTGCCCAATTGTTTGAAAACGCTATCATTATTTAAACTGTATTCGACCACAGTTTTGACTTTTTCCCAGAAAGCAGGATTATAATAGCCAAAGCGATCTGGCGCGTAAAAATTCAATCCTTCTTCGTGCGGGCCACTCAAAAATACTCTTTCACCCGTTGCTTTTTCTAGTATAGAGATAGAAGCCAGCGACTTCAGAAGGGCGTAATTATAGCGCAAGCCTTCTTCAATATAGGTGAAATTATTTTCGTAAAAATTATAATCTTTGGGTTGACTATCCGCCTCCAAAGCCCTGAAAGCTTCTTTGATTTTATAGTTGAGAATGGTATTGCTAGCCTTATCACCCGTTGTGAGCAATGGGCTACAAGCTGCTATTAAAGCTGTTAGAAAAAGAAATATTAAAAAACGCATATTTGTAGATAATTTGGTGGAAAATTATGCTTGTTGTATTTTATGCAGCGAAGATAACACAAGTCAAGCAATCGCAAGAAAGCTGAGCGCTGTTGATTCGTTTAAGTTGTTTATTTGTTTAGCAGATAAGATAATGACTTGCAATTTCACGCTTTGAACTAAGAATCAGGATAATCTTAACTTAGCTTCATTCGACGTAAAAAAGTGCAAATACGTTTCTAATGATTTTGGTAATTTGTTTGGCTACTCTTCTAGTATTGTAAATTATTGACGATAAGCTGATTATACGACTTGTGCTAATTCACTGAAACCCAGAATTAAGCCTCAATTTACGGTTTGCGAGTCTGACTTCTGGCTTCTAACGTCTGACATCTAGCCATTTGTTTAACTGGTAATATGGTGATTAGGCACTTACCAAATCACCATATCATCAAACCTGTCCGCTCCAGGCGCGATCACCAAAGATGAAAATGTACTTTCCTGCCCGATCGCGGAGCAGGCGGGTTTATCCCACATGCAGTATGGCTTCAAAAATGCACCAAGCTCAAATAACAACAATTCCATTCATAGATGAATAAAAAACAAAGCCTCCTCTGGCAAATACAGAGCGATCAACATCCTGCACCTTCTTTTGTATTTGGTACGATGCACGTCAAAAATGATCGCTTTTTTCAGCACCTGAACCCTGTATATGCCGCCATAGAGCAGGTAGAAGTCTATGCCGCAGAATACGATTTCTCAGAACAAGAGAACTTCCATTTGCCGCCTGATTTAATGAACATTCCCGAAGGAAAGACTTTGCGTGATTTGTTGGGCGATAAAAAATACGAAAAACTGCATGCTATTTTACTCAAAGCCTTTGGTATTGAATTATCCAATTTTCCGCACCTCTTGCCCTTTTTTTTGCTTAATGTCATTGGGCAGCAAGTCTTACTACAAAACAGTAGCATTTCCCTAGATGAACACCTCTGGCAGTACGCTTTACAAGAAGGCAAAAAATGCACGGGGGTAGAAAAATTCAGCGAGCAATTGAAAATCCTACAAGAACTAGATGTACAACTTCAATTAAAAATGCTGCTGGACATCGGAAAAAATGTCCGTAAATATCGAAGACAGCTACTGAAAATGGCGGATGTTTACGAAACGGGAAATCCACAAGCTCTTTATCAATTCACTAAAAAAAATATGGGCAAGTTACGCCAAAAAATGCTCTACCAACGCAATCGTATCATGGCAGATCGCATCGCAGATTATGCGCACAACACCTCTTTTTTTGCATCTATCGGAGCGGCACATTTGGCGGGCGAAAAGGGCGTTTTGCGCTATCTCAAACAGAAAGGTTTCCAACTGCAACCTATCTCTATGTACAATCGTAAATAGGTATTTACGTATGTCGTAAAGCATCAAAATGAAATCATCTATCCTCCTCTTTTCCTTGCTCCTATTTCCCTTCGCACTGTTGTTGGCTCAAAAAGCGACGATCAGCGGCACAGTGGAAGACGCCAGTTCAGGCGAAACGATCATCGGTGCGACTTTAATAGTACAAACCGAGCCGATCGTGGGTACGACGACCAACGCCTACGGCAAATATTCCATTACGCTACCGATAGATACTTATCGAGTGAGTATTTCTTATGTCGGTTACGCTACGCAAGATACTTTGCTCGACCTGAGCAATGGCGACATTCGATTGGATGTTAGCTTATCATCTGGTGTAGCACTGGAAGAAGTCGTGGTTACGGGTAGTCGCGAAGATCGGAACGTGGCGCGGGCAGAAATGGGCATCGTTCAGTTGCCTTTAAATAAGATCAAAGAATTACCTGCCTTATTGGGAGAACCAGATCCCTTAAAATTGGCGCAGTACAGTCCTGGCATCACCTCGGCTTCCGACGGGAGTTCGGGTATTTACGTGCGCGGCGGCGGTGCGGATCAAAATTTGGTCTTGCTGGACGAAGCGGTCGTTTACAACTCTGGACATATTTTGGGTTTTTTCTCCGTTTTTAACCCAGATGCGCTCAAAAATACGACCATTTACAAAGGTGCTATGCCCGCCAATTACGGTGGTCGCCTATCCTCGGTCATTGATATTCAAATGAAAGACGGCAACAATAAGGATTTTAGTGTGGAAGGTGGCATCGGTATTGTTTCTTCTCGCCTCACAGTAGAAGGACCGATCGTAGAAAACAGAACCTCTTTTATTGTTTCTGCTCGAAGAACTTATGCCTACGATTTGGCGCGTCCTTTTCTGGAAGGTTCTGATTTTGACGGTACGAACTACTTTTTCTATGATTTGAATACTAAAATCAATCATCGGTTTTCGGAAAAAGATCGCTTGTATTTGAGTGGCTATTTTGGTCGAGATTTACTCAATTTTGCCTCCCGTTTTCGAGACGCCAATTTTGGTATCAATTACGGCAATCTGACAGGAACAGCGCGCTGGAATCGAGAAATCAACAGCAATCTTTTCATGAATACTTCGATTATCTACAATGAATACGATTATGCTTTCATTGGCAGAGAATTTGGTTTGGATGCTAATATTACTTCTGGTGTCGCCGATTGGAATGGAAAGATAGATTTTGATTATCGTTTTACGCCCAAAAAACGTCCACACGAAATGAAATTTGGCGTCAATTTTATCCGACACAAACTTACGCCTAATGTGACGGATGTTTCCGCCGTAGGCAGTGAAACCAATCTTTTCGGGCAGTCGGGTGTGCGTTTCGGAAATGAATATGCGATTTATATACTGGATGAATTTGATATAGATAAAAAGGGGCTAATCAACTTGAACATAGGCATTCGAGCGACGGCTTATCAATTTTTTGGTCCATATACTTCGCTGGTCACGGGTGCAGAATTTAAAGAGAATCAGATCGTTACGACTTATTATGGCATTGAGCCACGCATACTGGCGCGCTATACGCTCACCGATGAAAGTTCCTTCAAAGCGGGCATCGCATACACCAATCAATACGTCCATATGGTTACGAATACAGCTAGCTCTTTGCCGCTTGATATTTGGGTGCCCAGTACCGATTTGGTGCAACCGCAAAGGGGTTGGCAAGCCTCTTTGGGTTATTTTCGCAATTTGGATGATAACAATTATGAAATATCCATTGAAGGTTATTTCAGGGAATTTAACAACCAAATTGATTACGGCGAAAACTACGTCAATGATCCGACGGATGACCTGGAAGAGCAATTTGTATTTGGCGACGGACTGGCTTATGGCATGGAATTTTACCTCCGAAAGCGAAAAGGCGATTTAACGGGTTGGCTAAGCTATACGGCTTCTCGAACAGAACGCCTTTTTCCTGATATCAACGACGGTCGTCCTTATCCTGCCTTCCAAGATCGTCCGCACGATTTTTCGGCATTGCTGAGCTATGAAATCAATCCGAAATGGCAATTGGGCGCGATATTTGTCTATACTTCTGGTACGCCGATTACGCCCATCCAAAGCGCATTCATCACGGAGCAAAGCCCCAATTTCCTTTTTGGCCGACGCAACAGCGCAAGGATTCGTCCTTATCATCGTTTGGATATTTCGGCTACTTTATCTCCCAAACCAGAATCTGACAAACGCTTTAGCTCCAGTTGGACTTTTGCGATTTATAACCTCTACGACAATCGAAATCCGCTCTTTTTCTATTACGATACGGAACAAGATGCCCAGACGGGCGATGTGGAGGTGGTAGGCAAGCAAGTTTCCTTTTTTCCCGTTATTCCTTCAGTGACTTGGAATTTTAAATGGCAACAGAAACCTGCTAAATAAGAAGACAGATGTTAAGAAGATAGAAGACAGATGCTAATCATCCGTAATCAATTGATTAATCATATCTGACCATTTTGCCGTGAATCTATTTTCTCGAAATTAGTTTCAGCGAAGCGGGAATACTCAATAAATAAAAATTAAATCAGTATAATGCAAAATAGAATGGGTGCAGAGCATGGAAGTCGTGTAAATAATTTGCTTGGTCAATTACACCAATTGGTAAGGCATTCAAAATATAAAATGACTCAAAAATATTCAATATTCCTTCCAGTGCTTGGCTTTTTCTTGTTGCTTCTAGCTGCTTGTGAAGAAGACTTTGAACCGCCGACCATTCCTGGCAACCGACCCGATATTGTGATAGATGCCTACGTGGAAGCTTACGGAGGAGATTTGAGCCCAGATGATGTAGGCATCGTTGCGCGACCTGCTTATGTAGTGCTAACTAGAAGTATTCCATTTGGTGATTCTTTCAATTCGGATAATTTTGATGATCTTTTTGTGCACGATGCGAAAGTCAGTATTTCTACCGTCAATGATCCGAGAACCATTGATCTACAAGAAATCTGTTTGAGTAGTACACAAGATTCGGTGCTGCGCGCACAAATCATCGGACTGACAGGTTTGAATAGTGCCGATTTCACACAACTCGGAATTGATTTTAATGAAACCGATTTTTGCTTTTATATCGACTTTGGTGCAACTGCTTTTGAAATAGGCGAAACCTTTAATTTGAGCATAGAGGTAGAAGAACGCACCTTTACCGCAACGACCACCACGCCACCCATTGTTCCGCTCAGTGATATTCAATTTCGTTTACCACCAGGCGATTCTGCTTTTTTCTCTCAAAGTAGATTGCGACAAATGGCCGTCAGGGCTTCGCCGCCAGATAGCATCGACACTTTTTTTCGCTATTTTACTCAACGCAATGACGATCCGATGTACAAAGGTAATGCTTCCATTTCTGGGTTTCGTTCCGTCTTGCAGGGAAGGGTTTTTGGGAATGGCGAAGAATTTATTGCTTTGCCGAGAGGACAGGCGCGCGATTCCACTTTTGAAGTGGGCGGCAATCGCTTCGGCAACTATCGCACCAATGACGATTATCTCGTGAAGTGGTGTACCATAGACGAAGCACACTTTGATTATTGGAACTCTACTGAATTTAACGCCCTCAATCAAGGTTTCTTTTCTACCTATACCCAGCCTCAGTTCAATATTGAAGGAGAAGGCGCAATCGGTATTTTTGGTGGTTATTCCGTTGCTTTTTATGCGGGAAAAGTGCCGAGGAATTGATTTGAAAAAATGAAATTGAGCTTTTCTTTTATTAACATCAGCATCTTCATAATTAAGATTCCATATCGGCAATGTGTTTTTTCAAGGACGCTAGATGCTTAGTAGCTACGACATAGATCACCACATCATCTATTTCGTCATAAGCATGAATGATCTTATTTCGAGTATTTACAATCTTTCTCGCTTCTGGAATACTGATTTCAGGATCAATTTTTAAAATTCGATTCATTGCCTCCCCTATAATTTCGATTTCTCTTTCCACAGCTCTTTTTATCAGTTTATCTTTTTCATATTCCTCAAAGGATTGAATAGTCGCCATAAAGATTTCTACATCTTCGATAGAATTTTCGATGTCAAATAGATATTGTTTAATTCGATTATCCATGACTGCTTAGTAGTGGTTGCGCTTGATAGAATAGAACTTTGGTACGCTCTAGCTCCGCTATGAAATACGGATTAGACAGACTTCGCTCAGTAGTGATATCAATATTTCTTCCCAGTAAGTCTTCTAAATCAAAAATCAAGTTGAAATAGCAGTCTGTGTAGTCTTCTAAAGAGAGTGTTTCTTTGAAAGCCACCAAAATGTCTATATCACTATCTTCATTGAAGCGAGAATGATCTAGTATAGAACCAAAAAAATGGAGGGAAGCAACGTGGTTGCGCTCGCATACTTCACTGATGGCAACACGATTTTCCTTAGTGATTGAATGCATAGAAAGTTAAATGCTTATTCGATTATAAAAATACATCTTTCAAGCAAAAAGTTCAATGCTCTAAATGTCAATACAATCGTCTGAATTAGGAGAGAACAAATATCTTCTTTAGATTCCTTCAATTTATTAGCAATTACTCTTTGAAATTAATTCGTATAGATAGCCAGATGCCAAATAGGTATGATTGTTGACTTTTTCCTATCTTCAACACTTTTTCAAAAAGGCTGTTTTTCATGAAATAGATTATTAAGCATGAAGGTGACAAACACAGCAACTAGAACGGATTATACTTTTGAAGAGTATTTGAGCTTTGAGGAGCAAGCAGACCAGCGCCATGAATACCATAATGGCAAGATTTTGGTAATGGCAGGCGGAACGGGTGATCATAG
>JBCCRX010000356.1:0-7135 GCA_039201015.1 Bacteroidota bacterium
ATGAATCGGCGGTTTTACCGCCGATTCATCTCTCCCTCCTAAAGAATTTTCGCGCCGAAGGCGCGGAAAACAACTGAGTTTGCTGATTTTTGGAGACTTTTTTCTTTCATCGCAAAACGTTACAATTAGTAATTTTTAAAATTTTATTCCTGTCCGAAAGTCCCCTTTTGTAAATTTTTATGCAATAAAAATCTCCAACAACAAGTGTCTAGGAGTGAGCCATTGTTCATTTTTGTAGCGCCTTAGTTTGCTGTGAGTAATCTGAA
The DNA here is from genome assembly GCA_039201015.1 of Bacteroidota bacterium. GTDB lineage: Bacteria > Bacteroidota > Bacteroidia > Chitinophagales > Saprospiraceae > JAAUTG01. The sequence goes on from JBCCRX010000356.1 coordinate 267, forward strand.
ATAAATTAATTTGCATTGAACTCAAACCAATTGCGCCGCAAATGTAAACGAATTGATCCTTTGTTTATGCTGCTTGGAGTAATAGATTTTTATTAGAAAGCGTACTTTTGGGTTTTTTCTAAGGAACGAGGGAGGAATAAACTGAGGTTCTTGACAAGATATTTTTGTGCTAATGGAGGCAGAAAAATCGCAATCCGCCTAAGGCGGACATAAGACTTTTTCTAACGAAAAGTAGTGCAAAACCTGTTCACCTAAGGCGTAAAGATGAAGTCAAGAATCTGAGGTTATTTGTGCGTCGTTCCTAAGCTGTATCAACATGACTTACTACAACATCAATGGTAAAATCGTACCGAAATCCGAAGCCTTCGTTCATGTTTCGGATTTGAGCTTGCATCGTGGCTACAGTATTTTCGATTATTTCTGTGTGCGAGAAGGGATGCCTTTATTCATAGAAGATTATTTGGATCGTTTTGAAGCTTCTGCGGAGATGATGTTGCTAAAATTGCCCATTGATAGAGTTGAAATAAAGAAAAGAATTGATAATCTTATTGCTTTGAACGAGGTGAAAGAAGCAGGCATCAAATTGATGCTGACGGGCGGTGATTCAGAAGATGGCTTCACGCCTGCTGCCGAAGCAAATCTATATATCCTAGTTTTGCCGCCCATCACATTTCCAGAGGAGATAGTACAGCATGGGATGAGACTTTTGCTACATGAGCATACTCGCTATATTCCAAATATAAAAATGACGAATTATGTAGAAGTATTGAGGCAGAGGAAGCAACTTCAAGAAAAAGGCATGCACGACTTATTATTTCATCAAAATGGGGTGGTAAGTGAATCCTCGCGCTCTAATTTTTTCATCGTCACACCGCAAGGTCAATTAGTCACTTCTTCTGATGACATACTATATGGGGTCACCAGAAAACAATTACTAAAAATAGCTCCAAATCACTATGAAGTGGAAATCCGTAACATAAAAGTAGAAGAAGTCAAAGATGCCCAAGAGGCTTTTATCTGTAGTTCGGCTAAAGGAACAATAGGGATTGTACAGGTAGATGATTGGAAAATAGGTGATGGTAGGGTAGGAGCAGTCACTAGGCGTTTAAATAGTTTGTACGAGGAGAAAATTAGTAAATATTTAGCCATGAATTTAAGGAATATACACGTTCCTTAGTAGTGAACTGCATTTTTACTCATTATTCCCATAACAAATTGGCTTTCTGAAAAAAAATACCAAAAAAGGACTCAATTTTAACAGCGCATCTTTGTATATAAATTTTTTTTAATGTTTCTTCGTGTTATATATAGAAAAGTGAAGAAATAAGCGAACAAATACATAGAAAATTTGTCGAAAATAGCAGTTATTATAAAAGCGTATTTGTAACCAACGATCCTTTTTTGTCGTATAATAACGCACTTCAAAAGGTTTTCGTAATCAGCATTATTCATTGATTTCGTGAATAGCTGACCCATCAAATTACGACTAGACTTTACAATTTTTCATCTACCTACTCTTACTTATATATCCATAAATATTACTAAAATTTAATTTGAATTAGGTTCAAAATCAACAAGTTATATGAAAAAATTAGACACTAGCTTACTATGTCTCCTCGTGATGGCTTTTCTTATTCTACAATCTTGTTCAAAGGAAGAAGATATATTACTCGATGCCACAAATAGCTTGACGACTGACTTGGATGAAAGTATTTCTGCTTGGGAAGAGGTGGAGCTGGAAGCAAGAACCAGCAACGATATCAGTCAACTGAACACCAATATCTTGGCGCAGTGGACCAATACATTTTTAGAAGTCGAGCGATACGCTGCTGGTATGCGACCGAATGGTTCAGCCAGGGCAATGGCTTACATCTATCTAGCCAGCTATGAAACGGCTGCCCCCGCTATGCGTGATCACGTTTCCGCCGCAGCAACATTGGGTGGTATTGATGTGGAAGTGCCTTCAGAATTGGGTAGCATTGATTGGGAGATTGCGCTCAACGAATCTTTCTCAATTACTTTAAATCATTTTCTAATAAATGTGCCCGTAGCAATTAAAGCAAAGATCGACGTGGTACACGATCAATTGGATAGCTATCTGTCCATTGGCGTACCACCAAGTGTAGTAAGTGATTCTAAAAGCTGGGGTGCGCTGGTCGCAAACACAGTCATTGAATATAGCCAAACCGATCGCGCAGCAGAAGAACAGATGCTAGAGCCCCAACCGCGCTCCTACGAACCACCCACAGGTGACGGCTTTTGGACGTATTCTGCTGATCCTGAACGGGCACTATTTCCTTATTGGGAAAGCGTCAGAACCTTTGTGATTTCTCCTAACCAAACAAGCACCGTTCCTCCAATACAATACAGTGAAGAAAGAAACAGTCGTTACTTTAGACAGATGCAAGAGGTCTATAGAGCCAATAATTCAGCTCGTGAAAACAATGATGAAATGTTGTGGGTGGCTGAATTTTGGAGCGATGACGTAGAAGGCTTGATGTTCAGTCCACCTGCTAGACAGTTTGCCATTGCTAATCAATTAATTAGCATGTACGATATGAATCTAGAGGAAGCATTGGTGATGTACCTGAAACTAGGATGTTCCCTTAACGATGCGGCGGTGGCTACTTGGAAATATAAATATCAATACATGGTGATGCGCCCCAATGTATATATCAAAGAATTTATTGATCCAGATTTCCAGACCAATTTGTTTCGTTTGGTCTATTGGCCAAATCCAAGTTTTCCAGGCTATCCTTCTGGACATTCAGCTTTCGCCTCTGCGGCGGCTGGCGTATTCATTGACTTCTTCGGGGATAGAACCAACTTCACCGACCGTTGTCACGAAGGCAGAGAAGAATTTAGAGGTGAACCGAGAACCTACCGTAAGTTTAGTGATATGGCTTGGGAAAATGCTTACTCTAGAGTACCACTTGGCGTACATGTGAGAATGGACTGCCGAGAAGGCTTGCGTTTGGGCTACGAAATAGCCGATGCAATCAATCGTATAGACTTATCACGTAATGCGCAAAGAGTAAAGTCAAATGAATCGCTTGCTGTTTTTGAGTAGCAGATGATTTGTCTTCAGTTCAAAGCGGTCCATCCAATATACCCTTCTTTAGGGCATCTTCCCATATCTCCCAAAATGCCGCTTCCAACTGCTTGGCAAACAAGGCATTATTAAAGAGCGGTATCTCGCTACGCTGTTCCACAAGCTGTTGTTTCAATTGTTGAAGGTGTGCTGGATTATTGGCGAGTTCAATCGCTTTGGCTTCGTAAGCTGCTAAATCCTCACAAATCAGTTCCGTCAGACCCGTTGCAGAGACGATACTCGCTCCCATTCGAGAAGCATTGCTATCGTCTATGACCGTCAGCATCGGCAAACCTGCTCCAATCGCTGCAATCGCGGTTGAGCCAGCACTGTAATGCCAAGTATCCAAAAATAGATCACAAAGCTGATGGCTTTTGATGTATTTGCCATAGGGTTGCCAGTCGGAGAAGATTAATCTAATAGGATCAACGCCTGCTGCTTTGGCAGTCACTTGTAAGTTCTTACGAGTGACTGCCGCAAAATCAGAGAGCCAAAGCACCGAACCTGCTACTGCCTTCAAGATATTCATCCACACTTGGAAAAGCTCTGGCTCAATTTTGGAAGGACGATTGAAAGCAACAAATACGACACCTTCTTCGGGCAAGCCCACTTCACTTCTCGTCAACTCCATATTTGGAATCATCGGTGGAGCACCTAAAAAGGAAGTCGGCATTTGAATGACCTTTTCGGTATAGTACTCAAATACTTTTTCAGGGACTAGATAAGGATCCGCTAAAATATACTGCATATAGCTTGCACCCATCGTGTTTGGATAACCAATCATGTGAGCCTGCACAGGAGCGGGCTGCATAGCGAGTATATCGGGACGGGTGTGCGCAGTATGTCCACCCAAATCAATCAAAATATCAATCTTATCTTCCACAATTTGCTCCGCTGCTTTCACCGTTGGCAAAAAACAAAGTTCTCTGAACACATCAAATCCCGCTTCGATGCTTGGACGGTATAGATCTTCTTCTTTGGCAATCGCCAAGGAATAGCCATACACCTCAAATTGAGTCCGATCATGATGTCGAAAAAGTTTAGAAACCAATCTACCCACAGGATGATCCCGAAAATCAGGAGAAATATAGCCAATGCGCAATCGCCTTTTGGGTTTGATGTTGTGATTGATTGGAAACTGCTTTAGTAGTTTTTCACCTTGTTGCTGACTGGTTTTAGAATAATGAACATTGTAGGCTTTGTGCCACTCCATCGGCACGTCGAAGTAGTTGAAATAGAGCGTGGGAAGTGGTAAATCGGTTCTTTCACTTTCCAAATGTTTTTGCAAAGTATCTAAGATCAAGGTGTAATCAGCAGCTCGTTGCGACCAATCGCATTTCGCCGCCCGATTGGAAATCAATTGGTAGATTGCCGTGTAGTAATCTTCCTCTTGCTCAATGGCTTTTTGAAACCAAACATCTGCTTCTTCGATCTTTTTATTGGTTTGATGGATGTTCCCGATGGCATAAGCAGCTTGAGCAGAGGGACTGATTTCAAAAGCTTTTTCAAAGTAAGGTAAGCACGCATCAGTGATACCCACTTGTGTCATGCTGGACCCCACATTGAACCATCCTTCTGCATCATCGGGAGCTAGTTGAGTTACTCTTTTGGAAACCTCAACAGCTTGTTTATGATTGCCTTGCGCTCGATAAAAAGCAGATAAGTATTTATAGTTTTCTACCTCTTTGGGCGCAATTTTCAAGGCAGTTTTGAGTAAAACCAATGCTTCATCGGCTTGTCCCAAAGCTTCGTAAGCCCTTGCCATCTCTCGGTGAGGATTCGCCCATTTGGGTTTTAATTGGATGGCATTTTGGTAGTGCTTAATAGACTCTTCAAACTCTTTTAGGATAAAAGCAGTCGCTCCTGCATTTAAGTGAGCCGCTGAATTTTTGGGGATCAATTCTACCACTTTTAAAAACAGCGCATGTGCTTTTTCGGTGTTTTCGTCTTGTTGCTCTAGTTGCCCTAAAATGCTCATGGCGCTTGTATTTTGAGGCTCTTTTTTTAGAATTTGGGTCACCAGTTTTCTCGCCTTTTCGTATTGCTCATCCAGTTTGTAAGCTTTGGCCAGTTTTGTTCGGATTAGCACTTTCGACTGTTGCTCCATTGGGTCAAGATACTTCAAGGCATTTTTGAAAGTATCAATTGCCTGCTTGTCTTCTTGCCGCAGATAAGTCAAGCCTAGTTTATAGAATATTGAAGCATTGAAGGGCTGAAACTGCAACAAATGCTGGTAGCCTTTCACGGCATTTTCAAATTGCCCCAAATGAAAGAACAAATCGGAGGCGCGGCTCATCACTTTCCTATTGTGCGGCTCTTGCTGCAATTGTTTTAGAGCGTTTTGGAGTTCTGCTTGAAGTTGTGCTGTATTTTGCTGCATGCTAATCGCAATCTTATCTTTTGAAATAGGTATTATCTGACTGCTCATTTTAAATAGCCGCTGGTCGTTCCGCCGCCCAAAAAGTGGAACTTGGAATCGACAATCCTTTGTGGTGCATATCCCCCATCGTATTTACAATTCCTGGGCGTAAGATATTCGGCAAAATTTGGACATCATAGATTTCATCTACACTCGCTTGATAGCGCAGATAAGCCACTCGCGAAGCCGTTGGAATATGGATGACATCGATACCCGCTTCATTGGCTAACTTGGCGATGTCAAGATGCTTGAAAGTAGAAGAATTTTGACGCAATTTAGAAAGTCCAACAAAGAGATAGTCTCCAATGCGTGCCATGCCGCGCACAAATCCTTGCAAATTAATAATGCTACCAAAAGTACCTTTTTCAGGATCAGCAACGACTACATCGCCCGTTGCAGAAGTTAATAAGAACAACTTACCATCGTAAAGTCTTGGAGAATGCGGCATTGGAATATTAGGTACAACGATTTCATTGCTTTCTATATCCATTACCACCCCATTTGTCGCAATCTTTTCGCGCCAACTTTGGAAGGCATTTCCTGTGCCTAGTGCAGTCACATACTTTGGTTTGCCGTTTTGCATGGCTAAACCATTCAAGTGGCAACGATCTTCGGACACGAGTTCAGTAATAAAGTGTGGCTTCCACTTGGGAACGAAGCTGAATTCTTCGTCAATTAGGCAAAGCGTAGAAAAAGAAGTATTCACACCCCAAAGTCCATCTACGCCCCAGTCGATATCATGTATATCTACTTCACCAGTATAGTAAGTGATTCTGGGCATAAAGAGGGCATCATATTTCGCGGGACTTTTGGGATAAGAAGTTGCTAGGCGAGGATCATTTTTGAGTACAACGAGTTCATTTTTTGTGGCTACGGCAAGTTTATCATTATGTAGCGCAACGCCCATTGCTTTGGCAAAGGTTCGAGGCAATTGCACTAGATTATTTTCATCCACTGCACTGATAAAGATTAATTTGCCTGCTTGATAGGTAGTCAGAGCAATAGTACAGTTTAACTGTAGCAGTAATTCTGGTAAATTAGGAGCATAGCGGCAGCTAAATGGTGAAGGTGGATTTGTTGTTTGCATTAGTTGTACACTTTAATCAGACATTCACGTTTCGCTGAAACTGATTTCGAAAAAACTAGATTTACAGCAGAAATTTCAATTTTCTCTCTTTCCCAGAGGACTCTTTTTGAAAAATTTTATGAAATAAAATGGGTTCTTTGAAAATTTTTGTGATCTAGCTGTACGATTTCAGGCAATAACATGTTCTTTTTGTCTTAGCACAAAAAGAACCAAAAAAGCCAAGACTGAATTTCTTTTTTAGCGTTACAAAAGCACCAAAAAGACTAAACAAA
>JBCCRX010000357.1:0-7073 GCA_039201015.1 Bacteroidota bacterium
AAGGACACAAAGAGTAGTATTTTTTCTGCGAAAAAATCTGTGTGCAATTTATATAGCTATGTGTTTCATAATCAATAATTTATGTACTACTTGTTTTAAAAGTCTTGTTTTTTTTGCAAACTTTTTCAAGTATGTAGTACAAAGAAAAGTAAGTTTTTATATAATTGCTCACGAGGATATATGATACATTTTTTGATATAAAGCCAAGTTTAGTTTATGGCTAAACGTTTTATGAACTCATTTTTCCTGCTCTGCTCTATAGCAGGACAAATCTCTATGTAATATGACAAAGTTGCCTTATCGGATAGGCATAGCTTAATTAGCCGACCGCTAGGCAGAGAAGTCACTCCTTCATTTTCAATATTTGAAATCGTATTTTTACTGAACCCTAAAATGATACTTAAAATAGAAGCAGGCATTTGATACTTTTTTCTGAAATCAATAATCTCGTTAGGGGATGCAGCTCCTTTGGCAATTAAATATGCACTTTTTAACGATTTCAAGTTACGAGCAACTTGATCTTTAGTGTAGTGTGGAACTAACTTATCTTTGTTAATCATTCCAGTATTTTCATCAACCTCGTAATCTAAATAATACACTTCATCATAAGAAAGAGAAATGTTGTTATACTCCTTCGATACGTGTCGTTGCAACTCCTCTACAGGATTCTCTTCTCTATTTAAAACAGTCTTCTTCATATTGTCAGTTGCTAAATGGTGAAGTCATGGGAAATATGGGAGGATGATTAGAAAAAATCAGTATTTGTAGTCCCTTTGCCTCAAGCCCATATTTCAAATATATTTCGAGATTATCTGTTCCAATATAGGTACGAAATGCACAAACATTGAAGTCTGCTCTACCAAAGGGATCAATCCCTCTAAAATAATTTTCTACGCTCAAATTGAAAATGGCAAACTCAATATCATCTTGGTTAATGTCGTGATCTAGGTTTAATTTCTGGAGTTCATTTTGTGCTTTTGTTGTAAAGGTTATGCTCACTCTGAATTCAATTCTCTTGATTGTTTCGTCAATGAAATCTTGTACTAATTTAACATTTGAGCCTGTATATGTGAAGTATAGTCATACATTTAATTATATTATGCAAAGGTAAGAAAAAACATCTTTTTCCAAATGATTGGGAAATTAATGACTGTGCAACAGTTTCAAAAGTACTCTCCTAGAGCATCAAAATAGCTCGTTTTCGACTCAAAGATCAAAATCCAAAAAAGCTCATAAATGAATAGATTCACTATTTTTCAAGTATTACTAATCAATTTTCACTCTATAAACGTTGACCTAAATATTATCTGTACAACAAAAACTATAAAATTTAATCACCAGTAGATATGCTTAAAATAAATTTTTTCTTCATATCCATTTTACTATTATTTGTCGCTTGCAAGGGCGATAAAGATGCCGCTACCAATGCCGATTTGAAGGCTACAAGCAGTTCCGAATATCCCGAGATAGAGCAGTTGAGCAGCCGCATTCAGCAAAATCCGTCGGATGATATTTCCTACGCAACGCGTGGGGCAGCTTATTACGAAATAGACAGCTACGACAATGCGATCAATGATCTGAACAAAGCTATTGAATTGAACGGTAATGAAGTAGAATACTATCACCTGCTCGCAGATATTTACATGGATTATTTCCGCTCTCGCCTTGCATTGGAGACCATGGAAAAAGCAGCAGAAAAATTTCCTGATAACACTTTAACGCTATTAAAATTAGCAGAATTTCAAATGACTCTAACCAAAAATCAAGATTCGTTCAAAACCTTAGATAAAATCCTAAAGAAAGACCCTCAAAACGCAGAAGCTTTCTTCATGATGGGCATGAATTTTAAAGATACGGGCGATACTATTCGTGCAATCAATAGTTTTCAGGAAGCAGCGGATCGCAATTCACAATTGGTGAGTGCTTGGCTGCAATTGGGCAGCCTATATGATGCCATCGGTGATCCACTAGCCGCTAATTATTACGACAATGCCATTAGAGTAGCTCCCGATCAAGTAGAACCTTATCACGCAAAAGCCTATTATCTAGCCAATTCACGCAATGATCTAGAAGGCGCAATTGAGGTCTATAAAAAAATCAATACCGTTGATCCCCAATACGAAGACGCTTATTACAATGCGGGTTTACTGTATATGGACTTAAAGGACTATTCTGCTGCCCATCAGCAATTCGATTTAGCGATCAAATTTTCGCCCACGCACATTCGCGCTTACTTTTATAGAGGCTTAGCTAGTGAATTTGTAGGTGATGCGGAAGCTGCAAAAAGAGATTACGAACAAGCCCTAAAAATGGCACCTGACTACGAGCTAGCTAGAGAGCAATTGACAGGATTAGAAGCGCGCTTGGCGCAGTGAGAGCAAAAATGAAATAAGCGCGAAAAGAGGCTCTAAATAGTTTCATTCGGTCAGCATTACTTGTGGAAGCTCACATTTATTATCAAATCATTTGGGCATCGATCCCAAATGATTTGATCAAGATTTTTTAAAGGGAGAAGCGGCGAAATTCGCCGCTTCTCCCTTTAAAAACCTTGATTCGTTTGGAGGGACTCGACCTGTCCGCCTCACCGTGTCCGCCTTAGGCGTGAGGCTGACGTCCCTCCAAACGAAAACAAACGAGATTTTAATAGTTGGCGAGATTTTTCTAAAAATAGTTGACCGAATGAAATCATTTAGAACAGAAAAAGTATATGTAGTACGAAACCTAATGCAAAAAAATACCGTAATACAGGTATGAACATTAGATAGTAAGTAAGAGGATAGATATAAGAGAACAGAAGTCAGACGCAAAGCACTCATAATCATATTTTTATAAAAAATAGGAGTGTGGGATACTGTTGTCTTATTATTTATGACCTCTTAGATTTAGCTTTCTCTCAAAACAACATTAAAATTTTTCCCATGAATAATAATTCTACACGCATCGTGTTAGTAGATGATCATCCTATTGTAGCACTTGGTGTGAAAGCCATGCTAGACGCCCACGCACTTCACGAATTGGTTTATCACGCCTACTGCGGAAAAGACGTCCTCGAATATTTTGAAAGCAACTCCGCAGACTTATTGCTTCTGGATTTAAACTTACCAGACTACGAATACGCAGGATTGATAAAAGCTGTTCGAGCGATTCGACCTGATATGAAAATTGTGGCCTACACGGCTTATAATGATGCGGGTTTGGTGCGTGCTGTCCTTCGACAAAAAATAGATGGCTATCTGTTGAAAACCACTCCACCTAATGAATTTAGAGCGGCTATTAGCAAAGTAATTAGTAGAAATGAAGTTTACATAGGTTCTAATGTGCAAATCAGCAACCCAAAGCAAAAAACACCAAAGAGGTTGAAAGATAATTTCCAAAAACGATTGTGCCTTTCCAAAAGAGAAAAAGAAATTCTATCGCTTATCAGTCAAGGCTATACAAGCGTTGGCATCAGCGAAGCCTTGTTTATCAGCAAACATACCGTGGAAACCCACCGCAAGAATATCTTACGCAAATTGAATTTTAATTCTAGTACGGAACTAGTGAAGTTTGCAGTGCAGCAGGGTTTGATCTAGGAATAAAATGCCTGCCAAGCCAAGATTCCGCCTGTTAGGGAATAGACTTGCTCGAAGTCAAACTGATCCTGCAATATGCGAACGGCTTCTTGGCTTCTCGCACCACTTTTGCAATGAATAATTACCATTTTATCTTTTGATATAGCAGCAATATGCTGCTTCAATTCTGATAGTGGCATCCGTTCGCCGCCCATATTGTGCAGTTCATATTCGTGCGCTTCACGTACGTCAATCAATTGGAAATCAATTTGTTGTAATTGTAAATTTTTCAGTTGTGCGATACTGATTTGATTTACATTCTTCGGCAAATGGCAGTAGTCTTCAAGTTCAGTCAGTTGCTCTATTTTCAGCTTTGGATTTTTGGATATCTTAATGATACGGCTCGTCAAATCTGCCGCATTGAGAAGAAAAAGTCGCCCGTCCAATGGCTCACCAATTCCCGCTGCCAGCTTAATGACTTCATTGGCTTGCAGACTTCCGATGATGCCTGGCAGAACACCTAATACCCCACCTTCTTCACAATTTGGCACGGTATTGGGTGCAGGAGCTTCGGGAAATATATCCCTATAATTTGGCCCACGACTGCCATCTGTACGCAAATGATTGAATACCGAAACTTGTCCTTCAAATCTAAAAATGGAAGCATAGACATTGGTTTTTCCAGCCAATATACAAGCATCGTTCACCAAATAGCGTGTTGGGAAATTATCCGTACCGTCTGTGATAATATCGTAGGGTGCAATAATTTCCATAGCGTTGTCAATCGTCAATCGCTTTTGATAGGTGGTCACTTTGATGTTCGGATTCAATGCTTGAAGGTAAATTTTGGCAGCTTTCACTTTTGGAAGTCCTAAATCATTCGTGGTGTACAAAACCTGCCGATGCAAATTGCTGATATCTACCACATCATCGTCTATAATGCCGATATGACCGATTCCCGCCGCTGCTAGATATAGGAGAACAGGACTACCCAAACCACCTGCACCTACTACTAGGACTTTAGTGGCTTTAAGGCGTTTTTGTCCTTCTATTCCAAAATCTACTAGGGAAAAGTGGCGGGCATATTGTTGCAGTTCTTGCTGATTTAAAGTCATGAATAGTTTGGTATCAATTGCTAGGTGATCTCTGAGAAATAGAATTAAAATAATTATTACATGTATTTTTATGAATAATCAATTATTTCATTCCTGTACACCTGCCCGATTGCAGGCGGGCTTTTTAGTTTATGTGTGGAAGGAAAGAATTTTTTCTGCGAAAAAATTCAAGAAGGCCTTTGGACAGAAATAAAATTTTTAAAATTATCAATTTTAAAATTTTATTTCTGCCCGAAAGACCCTTTTTGGAAATTTTTATGCAATAAAGATTTCCCAAAAAAGTGTCTAGGAGTGAAACTGATTATGCGTACTTAGCGTCTGACTTCTTATATCTGTCCTCTTACTCAAGGCAATTCCTTCGTAATTTTCTCCAATTCCAAGCGCACACTTTCCGCATCTTGTAGAGAATGGCTGTCTAACATTTTCAGAGAAAGTGCATCCATGTTTTTCAGATATTTTGCTTCGAATTCAATAGCCGTTTTGAAAGCTTCTAAGTCAGCAATATCCTCCATATTATTTTCCCGTAATTGCTTCAAATTGGCTTGTTTTTTTTCCAATTCTTTACTCAATCGGAAGTTATGCAATATGCTTTGGAGCTTTTTGATACAGCTTTTATAAAATTCAAGCTTTGTTTTTCTCAAATTTAACTCTTCCTGAAACTCTTTTAACAGTCGCTGGCTTTCTAAGCGGATATTTGGACTTAAACCTTCTTCGTCACTCAATTGCAACTCTAAATTGGCAATATTCTCTCTTATGGATTGACTCTCTTTTTCAATGCTTTCTACTTGTGCCTTGCTGTAAGCGAGCTTCTCAAATATACTCTTTTCCGTTTCATTTCTCGGACGCTCTTTTTGCTTTCTAGCCAACCAAATCTGCCTCAAGTAAAGCCCTAAAACCGCTAAAAAGAGAAAAAGTATAGCAAAGCGCAATAGAAAAAAAGGAAACCGCAGCACGACAAAAAGCCCAATAAGAAGAACAGCAAAAAGCAGTATTTGAGTTGTTTTATTCATGTATTATTCGCTAATGAAAAACAAGCAAAATATCACGTCTATATGCCTGATTTCATACTTTGACAGTATTACTATTGTACCTCCTACAAATGCTAATAAATTCTCTGAAAAAAAATTATTTTTTCTTTGAACATTATCAAAAGAAGCCTGTTAAAGCGTATGTATTTTGGACATAAATGCTAAGAAACCACAAAATCTAATGTTTTTTGTTTGTTTATAGTTTATGCGGGCGCACTTCTCAGTGTGCCTTTTTTTATTTCCTGAATTTAAGCCAATCTAAGCGATCACCAGATCGCACTCCAATAAGTAGCAATATTGGTAAAAAAGCAAGGTGAAATTCTTGCGGTAAAATGAACCATCCTAATAGGATTACTATCAAGGCAATCATCCCTAAATAAGCCAGCCATTTTCTTTGCTTCAAAAAAGGAAACAGCAAAAAGAGTGGATTCGCCCAAATGACATTCAAGTTTTTTGTCGTTGTCCAATGATCTGTTCCGAACCAAAGAAAAAGCATTAAACAACCCGCCAAGCCCAAAATGGGAAACAAGAGGCGATCAAACCAAATTTTGACCTTTTCATTTGCAAAAAAAGTAAGCAAAGCCCCCACAATAAAAATCAAGGACATGACTGTCATTGGAGATGTCAAAACATTAAGTTTTTGCGCTACTACTGCTACTTGGTTGAGCGGTTTTGGATCGCCGAGGAGTATTTTTCCTTCTTTTCTAGCATGTTGCTTTAGATTTTGTGCCAAATACTCTGGCAAAAACATCTGATCGCGCACATCCGTTAATTGATCTGTTGGATAACCTAGTATCAAATCCATGCCAAAATCCGTCCACGATCCTTTTCCAATATACAAATCCAGCATCTGCCGAAAGGTGTAGGATTCAATTTCTGATGCTGCGGTATATTCAAATTCCTTGACTTCTTTTTCTAAAATATCCCGAATGCGCGTTGCGCAATTGTCGTAGAAAAAATCATAGAGGTACAAACGATTTTGGGGCAGATAATTCTCCTTCAAGAAAGCAGCAACCGCTTCTTCTTCACGCTGAGAAAGCAGTATTTCTTGCTCCAGTAATTGTCTTTTATCTCTAGTGTAATGGGCAATCATAGCTTTCGTTCGAGAAACAGAGAGCGTATAGTTGAGTTTACCACGTAGAAATTTCCAGTAAAAATTCGGCGTATCAAAGTCGAAAGTTCCGTAGTTGAAAGATAAATCCGTACCATATTTATAATCAACCACCCGAATGACGCTATGCCCAAATTGAGCGTAAAGATCTGTTCCTGGCGAGCCTGTAATTAAGCTAATACGCAAACTATCCGAAAAACGCAATGCATTGCCTTGTCCAAGAAGCAGCGAGTAAAAGAAGAAGAAAAAAAGGAAAAGGATATTTCTC
>JBCCRX010000358.1:0-7069 GCA_039201015.1 Bacteroidota bacterium
AAAATCTCAGGTCAGTTCAAATCGGGTCAGGATGCCTTTTGTATCCTGCGCTCCCTTATTGATACATTCAAAAAACGTAAATTAAATATCTTACATAACCTCAAAATCGTTATGGGGCATTCCATACCTGAGTAGTTACTTATTCTCAATCTTTGCACTGTTTACGAGCTATGTGCAATTCACTATACACTTAAGTATAAGTACGGGTACAACAAAAGGGCATTTACCTGTTGGCGAATGCCCTTTCCCATTTTTTGGTCTTACTGCTTTTTGAAGATCAAGAAAACTACTCGCCAGTTTTCACAAAAGGAAGCACTTGTTTCTCCTCTCCAGCATAGAGCAGCAAATTATAATTGCCCGTAGGTAAATTCTCAACAGAAATAGCTTCACCAACCCAATCAGCTTGCTCAAAGACGACTTGTCCATTATTATTTAGTATTTGAATAGCGGTAGCCTCGCCCAGTACCAGATTTTTGATGTGTAGATAATCCGCTACGGGATTTGGAAATAAAACTAAATCTGGTGTTTGTCCAATTCTGCTAGCTGAAAGTGCGGTGGCGGAGGGCTTATTGGATTGATGATTAGTGGAAGCCGACTGAACGATGACGCTGTAATCTTCTACTTCTCCGTATTCAAACTCCCCACAAGGACTAGCGTCCTCTTCGTACTTCATCAAGACGCGCAAACGCGTTTTGCCCAATAAGGCATTGCTAGGTACATCAAATTCGCCGTAGAGGACTTCATTGCTTTCAGAGGCACCTTTCACCACCAATTCTGCTGCTTCAAATATTCCATTTTGATTGTAGTCAATGTAAATATTCCAGTCAAAAAGGTAATTGGTGTTTGGACCTTTACTGATGTAAATTTGTTCCGTTTTGCCGCGCTGGATACTAGCGGTCAAATCCGTGAAATCTGCGTAGCCACCTTCGTCGCCAGAAGGATTGGAGAGTTCATTCAACTCCACTAGATCAATCCACTGGTATTGAGAAGCCGCGCCATTGGCAGCACAATATTCATTTTCCGTGGCGGTATTGTACTCAAATGTATAGATGGTCGAATAAGTAGAGCTACCATCCGCACAATTGCTGCGCACCGCAAATTCGTATAAAATGCCCAATTCAAAATTGGTCAGAATGATTTCATTCTCTACTAAGTCTTCAAACGCAATCCAATCACCACCGTTCAGTCGAATGCGCACATCATAAGTTTGCGCTGATGCTATGTTTGCCCAGGTCAAAGTCGCATTGTTGTTCTCAAAATTAAAGGCATTCAAATTGCCTGGTGCATCACAATTAATACCACTGCCACCCGCTTGAAAGCGTACAGTATAATCTTCCACTTCTCCGTATTCAAAAACTTCGCAAGCCTCTGGAAAAGCCTCGTATTTCATCGCTACGCGCAGCCGCGTTTCACCACTCAAACCAGCGGGAATAGTAACCGTGCCCGTAACCGTTGCGTTGGCTAAACCCGCTTCAAAAACCAATTCATTGGCTTCAAAGCTTTCATTTTGGTCAAAGTCAATCCAAACCCGAAAAGCATCTGGATAGGCTTGCCCGCTATAATTGGGTGTAATGCTAATGGGATAAGTATTTCCAGCTTCTAAGGTGATGATTTCGTCGGTAAAATCGCTATACGTTCGTGCATTAGAGCTGTTGGAATAGTCGCCCAGTGCAAAACCACCAATCCATTCATCTTCTACACTTTGCCCCTGTGCGTTGCAATAGCCAAAGCTTTCATTACCAGCCGCTGCGAGCAAAGCAGCATAGGCATCAACGCGACCAAAACCGTATTCATTGTCTTTGCCCGCAACGCCCATATCATTTGCAGTATTCAATAATATAGTAGTGGCTTGGGTGGCGGTCAAATCTGGAAAAGCAGAAAGCAGCAAAGCCGCCACACCACTCACGACTGGACAAGCAGCAGAAGTGCCGCCAAAATTACCTGTATAGTTACCATTTGCATAGCCTGCTTGGCCCATCCGATCAATAGTGCGTACGCCCGAAGCCCCGTTGGAAGGCGCAACGATGTCTAAGGTGCGTCCGTAGTTGCTGTAATCGGAGCGCAAACCACGATTGGTGACCGCACCTACGCCCATCACGCTTTCTAAATTGGCGGGATATTCTACACAATTGGCGTAGCTGTTGCCTGCTGCAAAGGTGACCAAGCTGCCTTTTCCATTGCGTCCATTGCTTACGACATTTGCAATGGCACGGTCTATGGCATCGAAGCGACCTTCACAAGTAGAATAGCCCCAAGAATTGCTCAAAACAGCGGCATTATTAATGCGCGCAAAATTGAAGGCATTGGCAATTTGAGCAATCGTTTCTGCTCCTGCAAAAATATTGATAGGTAAAATCTGGACGGCAGGCGCGATGCCTCGAACGCCTACCTCATTGTGGGAAGCCGCAATGATACCCGCGCAAGATTGTCCGTGCGCGCCATCTCTATTCGGGCGACCATTGCCATTCGTGAAAGGCGTGTAACCTTCTAGCACACGCGACGTTCCAGTTGCATCCAATAAATCTTCGTGATCTTCTACGCCATCGTCTATCACTGCCACGATCAGGCTTTCTTCTCCTTTCGTGATCGTCCAAGCCTCGGGCGCATTACAATCTATATCGTTCACACCTCGAATGCGATCAACCACCTGACCCGTATTATTCAATTGAAATTGGTCGGGATAGAAAGGATCATTATGCTTTGTTTTTTTGGCATAGAAATCTGGATGACACCATTCTACCAAGCCGCTTTCTTTGATCCGATTGGCGAGTGGCAAAACGTCTTTTATTTGTGCGACTTCAATGATGGTGTAAGCATCGAATTCGCCTTTTGAAAACTTCAGATTTTGATCTGGAAAGGCGCGCGCTAAGTCCGTCCAACGACTGCCGCGTTTCATTTCTAAAACGATCTTAGCAGTGAGCCACAATTCAAAACCGTCTTTTAGCTCCTGTACATAGCTGATGTGCTTGATCTCTGACTCCTTAAAATCCAGCAGATTTGCTACTTTTTCTTTCTCTACTTTTTCTTCAAAATGCAGCAATAGTCGTTGCGCTGCTGCTTGAAATTCAAAGGATTGTATGGCTTTATTGCTATTTAGTTTACTTTGAATGCTTGCTGAATTTTGCTTTTCTGCAAATTCAATACTGACTGCTTTTCGACTTTCTACCAAAGTAATTTTTTGCTCGTTCGACCAGTAATAGTCACTCTGTGCCGATAACAGAAAGACATTCAATAGCAAAATAGAAGTCAAAACGGTGATTTTTGGCGGGATACTTTCCCATTGTACTTGTAATCGGTGCATAAATCAACTCATTTTTTGTAGTAAGCTGTGGAAAATATCGAATAAATGGAACGAGGAACGCAAGATAGCAGAAAATGGGCAAGCAGTGAAAACTACAAAGCTATAATAAACATACTCTTCGTATCTCCGCTAAAAACTCTCTGCGCAACTCTGCGGTTGAAAACCTATTCAAATGATAACCTCCAAAAGCCAACTACTTAGTGTGTTAAATAATAGAAGACGTACGAAATCGCACTGCCCCTTGTAGCAGCAACTTTTGTGAAACGGGAATTGAGCTGTTGAGAAAAGAATTTAGAGGGATTTTAACGCATTGGTTGGGGTTCGATAACAAACTGGTCAACAAATATAGAAATTAGGATAAAATCATAAGCGCAGAATTTTTAAATGGTTGTGTTAAAGTCGCTAATTATTTGTCAGACATCAATTTAAGTATATTTTATTTTATATTGTTTGAGGGAAAGGGGATACTTGTTGAGTGATCTGCTGCTGTTGCCTCGAACTGTGCTTGAGTGAAATGTTCAAAGAAGTGACACGGCTAATTGAAAATTTAGTGTGTATTAATTTCCAACTATCTCTTGATCTTTCCTTCTCAAATTAACCAAAGTCAGCACCATCGCCATTTGCTCCGCTTGGGTCAGATTGGTATTGTCCACCACTATTGCATCTGCAGCTTGCTTTAGCGGACTATCTGCTCTAGAAGTATCGATGTGATCGCGGTGTCTTAAATTTTCCAGAACTTCTTCGTAGCTTATATTCTTACCTTTGCTCTTTACTTCGATGTGTCTTCTTCTCGCTCGCTCTTCCAATTTTGCGGTGAGAAAAATTTTCACTTCGGCTGTTGGAAAAACCACAGTACCTATATCTCTGCCGTCCAGAATAACCGATTTACTGCTGCCCATCTCCTGCTGCTGTTCCACCATTTTTCGGCGTACCGCAGAAACTGCTGCTACTTCACTGACTTTCTTAGCGACCATCATCGTCCTGATCGCTTCTTCTACATCCACATCATTCAAAAAAGTGCGCCTTTCATTTTTCTTCTTTTCAAAATGAATTTTGATGTGTTTCAAAGCTTCTGCCACTGCCTTATCATTTTGTATATTCACCTGCTGACTAATAAAATAGAGCGTCACCGCTCGGTACATTGCTCCCGTGTCAATATAAGCATAGTTAATTTCTTTGCTCAACATTTTGGCAAGTGTACTTTTCCCGCAAGAGGAATAGCCATCAATCGCAATAATAATTTCTTTCAAGATGATTTTTTTAGTAGATAAGCATTCTCTTGTCACGCATCAACCGCTACCAGAGCCTTCTTAATCCGTTTCACCAAAGCTGGACCTTCGTACACCAATCCCGTGTAAATCTGTATCAAACTCGCACCCGCTTCCAATTTTTCAATGGCATCTTCTGGACTATTGACACCACCAACGCCTATAATGACGAGTTTTCCTGCTGTTTTGTTCTTAATGTAGCGGATAACTTCCGTTGCGCGTGCTTGCAGCGGTAGTCCACTCAAACCACCTGCACCCATGTTCTCAATCTCAGAAGAAGCGGTGCGTAGCGGTTCACGAGCAATTGTTGTATTGGTCGCAATAATGCCATTCAAGTCCACAGCTTCCACAATTTCCACTACATCATCAATTTGAGAGAAGCTTAAGTCTGGTGCTATTTTCAGCAGAATAGGCTTGGGTTTGGGTTGCTGTTGGTTGCGCTTTTGAAGGGCTTGCAACAATTGGGTGAGTGGCTCACGTTCTTGCAGAGCACGAAGATTGGGTGTATTGGGTGAACTGACATTGACAACGAAATAATCGACATAGGGAAAAAGCGCGTCGAAAGCCAATTTATAGTCCTCCACTGCTTGTTCATTAGGTGTCAACTTGTTCTTCCCAATATTTCCTCCAACAACGATGCCTTTTGTTTTCCCTTTTTTTAGCTGATTCACTAGAGCATCCACACCGTCATTATTAAAGCCCATTCTGTTAATTAAAGCCTCGTCTTTAGGCAATCGAAACAAACGAGGTGTTGGATTACCCATCTGTGCTTTGGGTGTCACTGTTCCTAGTTCCACAAAGCCAAATCCCAGCGCTGCCATTTCCTTAAAATACTTTCCATTTTTATCAAAACCTGCCGCTAGACCAACTGGATTCGGAAATTGCAAACCCAAGACTTCCCGCTTGAGTTGTGGATGCTCAAATCGAAAACTAGCACGAAAGAGTGTATTAAGAACGGGAATTGCCAATACGATTTTGAGCAGGCGCACGGTTAAGTTGTGTGCTCGCTCCGCTGGCAGCAAAAAAAGAAAAGGCTTTAGTATTTGATACATCTTAAGTTAAGAAGTCAGATTTATACTGCAAACGGGATAAATTCATACAAGTGAATCTAATTGTTTATCCCAAATAGAGTACAAGCAGCCAAAGATCAAGTGCAATATATTCATACCAACACCATCCATTCTAAAATAAGCCCCGAATTACATCCTCCTCCGTAATCCCTTCTGCTTCTGCTTTGTAATTGCGTACGATGCGGTGGCGCAAGACATAATTGGCAATGGCTTGCACATCCTCAATATCTGGAGAATACTTCCCATTAATCGCAGCGTGGCATTTCGCTCCAAGCACCAAATATTGGGAAGCACGCGGTCCAGCGCCCCAAGAGATATACTCGTCCACTTCTTTGGTTGCTCTTGCTGTATTGGGACGCGTTTTGGTGGCTAATGCAACGGCGTATTCCAAAACATTATCTGCAATTGGAATTTTACGAATCAATTGCTGAAAGAATAAAATTTCATTACCCGATAGCACATTCTTCAAATCATATTTGATGATCTTGGTCGTTGCTTTCACCACCGCAATTTCTTCTTCGTAACTTGGATAATCCAAAGGAATGTTGAACATGAAGCGGTCAAGTTGTGCTTCTGGTAAGGGATAAGTACCTTCCTGTTCGATAGGGTTTTGCGTCGCCAATACAAAAAAAGGCGTTGGCAGCAAATGGCGCGTACCGCTAACCGTCACCGAGCGTTCTTGCATAGCTTCTAGCAATGCTGCTTGCGTCTTGGGTGGTGTACGGTTGATTTCATCCGCCAAAACAATATTCGAGAAGAGTGGTCCTTTATTGAATTGAAATTGACGGTCTTCGTCCAGTACTTCCGAACCCGTGATGTCAGAGGGCATCAAGTCAGGTGTGAATTGAATGCGTTTGAACTCCAAATCCAACACTTCTGAAATGGTGCTCACTAAAAGTGTTTTTGCTAATCCTGGTACACCTACCAGAAGGCTATGACCATTGCTGAAAAGCGAGATAATGACGGCTTTCACCACTTCTTCTTGCCCAACAATAACTTTGGCAATTTCCTTTGTCAGCGTAGTGTAAGCCTGTGCTAGTCCATCTACTGCTTCTACATCTGTTTTATAACTCATAAATTGTGTTTACTTTGGGCTATTAGCTGTTTGCTAAAGCGCGCCACGGGTGATTTGTGTTTTTAATAAATATATTGCATGCTCTAACCACAGAGTTACGCAAAGTGTTTTTCGCAAAGTTAAGCAGTGCACAATGTCTGCAAAGCTATTCAGCTCTTTTCTACATTTTTTTTGTGGTTAAAAAAGTCTGTAATTACTCAATACACTGTAAACTTAAGTTTGTTTTAATTTTGAGAAGCGAGAAAAGCATTAGCTTTTCGAGCTTCAAAAAAACACTCGCCGCCGTCTTCGACGGCGGCGGATAGGGTATTGAGGAAGAAAAGCGGTTTTGAAAAAACCGCTTTTCTTCCTCAAT
>JBCCRX010000359.1:0-7067 GCA_039201015.1 Bacteroidota bacterium
CAGTATGATCTTGAAGCCAGTGATGTTAAGGCTAGCGAAACAATTGTAGCAGAATATGATGGCTTCGTTCAATATGGCAGAGATGGATTTCCTTTAGCCACCCGTTTTTTATTTGGACAACTCGCCCCAGATGGTAAAATTTATATATGTACTTCTAACAGCACCCAATACCTCCACGTCATACACAATCCAAACGAAAAAGGATTAGCCTGTAATGTAGAACAGCACGGTATTGAACTACCTACCTTTAATAGTTTTTCTATCCCGAATCATCCTAGTTATCGCTTAGGGGCTTGGGAAGATAGTCCTTGTGATACGCTTTCTCCCATTTCTTCTACGAAGCAAATAGCATATAATGAAGTAAAGTTTTTTCCCAATCCAAGTACAGGTTTTTTGCAGTTAGAGCTGGATGAAGATGTGCCTATTTCGCAGCTAGAAGTGCGCTTTTATTCGCTTGTTGGGCAGCAAGTAGCCATTTTTAAAGGACAAAAAGAGTTTGATTTGAGTGGGTTTTTGAATGGGGTTTATCTGGCAGAAGTTTTAAGAAATGGAAAGATTATTGGGCGAGAAAAAATTATCCTTCAAAGATGAGCGTCACGCCAAAGGCGGATAAATATGGCATCGAAGTCGCAAACGTTCGACGATCCGTTTTTTGGGAGAAGATTGCAAGCCTCCTTGTATTTCCAGATGCTTGTCTGCAAAAAGGTCTAGAATTGACGACATTCTTTGAGCCGTACAATGCCTAAAATTTAAATCATTATTTTTGCGTTTCAAGTTTTTGCACAGCTCAAACCGATTCCGTTTTATGAAACAAGCGATTACCATTCTTTTCTTGCTGCTCACGCTATCGGGGCAAGCTCAAATTTCCATTACGGGCGATGATATGCCAAGCGTCGATGATACGCTGCGGTTGAGTGAGAGCTTTTTTGATTCCCTCACCAGAGCGAACTACTTAGTGGCGGGCGAAAACGTCACTTGGGACTTTGAACACCTGCGACCACTTCGCCAAACCGTCAAAAATTACGAGAGGGCGATTCGGACACCTTATGGTTTTTTCTTCTTGGGTTTCAATCGCTACGGCGTTAAGCAGTTTGATAGTTTAGGCGTAGGAGAGTTCCAGTTTCGAGAGATTTACCAGTATTTCAAAAGCGACAATCGAGAATTTAGAGTGGAAGGTATTGGCTTAAATTTTCAAGGCGTACCACTGCCCGCTTACTACCGAGATGAAGATGAAATATACCAATTCCCGCTCGATTATGGCGATAGAGATAGCAGCACTTTTTCTTTTAGTCTATCCATTCCTGCACTTGGCGGCTACGAGTCGGCAGGCTATCGCATCAACACCGTGGATGCTTGGGGAACGATCAAAACGCCCTTTGGTACGTTTGAGTGTATTCGAGTGGTGTCCGACATTGTTTCCGTTGATTCCATTGGTACGGCGGGTTTTAAAATTGGATTACCCAATGTGCGGAAGTCTTATAAATGGCTAGCCAATGGGGTAGAAGTTCCCATCTTGGAGATAGAAGGCAATCTAATTGCGGGCAATTTCGTCCCAACGCGCATTCGCTATCGAGATCGCTACCGCAGGATAGAAGACATCGGCGAAGGATTCGCACCCGAAGCTGATTTTAGTGCAGATGTACTGATGCCGCGCGTGAGTGATACGGTTCGCTTCACGAGTACGGCTAGCAATCTAACGTTGCATCAATGGCGCATCACGCCTGATACCTACGAATTTGTGGAAGGCAGCAGTGCCAACAGTCCAAATATAGCCGTTGTATTTACGGAAATAGGAAGTTACGACATCAGTTTACAAGTCAACAACGCTTTTGGCAGCGACGATACTACCAAAGTTGCTTACATCCAAGTAAGTCCATTGTCCTCTACTACTCAAGCCCATGACAACGAGCTTCAACTACAAATTTTCCCAAATCCAGCACAAGAAATGCTTCAAGTAAGTTATTTCAATCGCTCTTTACAGCCAACTTACATTCGTATCTATGATCTTCAGGGGCGTTTGTTGCGAGAAATAATACAAGAAAATACAGTTTTTGGACATCAAGAAATTAGTATAGATATACAAGCCTTGGAAAGCGGTTTGTATGTCTTGCAAATGATTGGAAAAGAAATAGGAGAGGGGAAATTTTTCTTGAAAGAATAACAGCCATGAATTCAATTCAAACACCTGATAATTTTATTAATCAAAACCCAAGCATATCCATACTCGGCTGTGGTTGGTTGGGACTGCCTTTAGGCGAATTTCTAGCAGCCAAAGGCTATGCTGTGAAAGGCTCAACGACTTCGCCTGAGAAGTTGAAAAAGTTGCAAGCAGTTGGAATTGAGCCTTTTTTACTGTCCGTACATTCAGGCGATATAGATGGAGAAAATACGGCTTCTTTTTTCGATAGCGAATTATTGATTATCAATATCCCCCCTGCTCGCCGCAACCCAAATGTGGAGCAAGATCATCCTGCACAGATCAAGACTATTTTTTCGCATTATCAAGGCTATAAAATTATCTTTGTCAGTTCAACGGGCGTCTATCCAGAAAGTGGCGTTGTGACGGAAGCGACACCCACTGCGCCTACTCGAAAAAGTGCAAAAGCAGTAGCGAAGGCAGAACAGTTTTTGCAAGAGCTTAAAAATGTAGAATTAAGCATTTTGCGCTTAGCGGGTTTGGTAGGTGGAGAACGACAAGCAGGACGATTTTTTGCTGGAAAGAAAGACGTGAGCGATCCGCAAAAACCCGTCAATATGGTGCATCGGGAGGATGTGATTCGAGTAATTTACGAACTGATTCGTCAAGAAAAATGGAATGAAATTTATAATGTTTGTGCCGATGAACATCCTTCTAAAAAGGCATTTTATCAAGCCCAAGCTAGGAAATTGGGTTTGGAAATTCCTGAATTTGTGGAAGCAATAGGCAATCAAGTATATAAGACGGTTTCCAATGAAAAAGTAAAACGAGAATTAAGCTATACTTTTATCTACGACGATCCGATGCAATTTTGAAAGTCAATCAAAAAGCACTTTGTGCGTTTTAGTGCACTGTAAACTAAGTTTGTTTTAATTTTGAGAAGCGAGAAATTCCTCAGAATTTCGAGCTGCACAAAACCTATCTAAAATACAAAGAAACTTTCGTTAACACTACACTAAGCGATTCTGATTTTTCGCTTTTGAGAGCCTATGTCTCTCCCTCTTTCAAACCTAAACTTATTACGAGACGTTATAGACAGCAAACAGATCAATTAGACTTGAATTCATTTATAAAAACGCTAGTTCGTTTACTTCTTTTTCCACTTTCTTTGCTGTATGGTCTAGGAATCGGTCTAAGACATTTCTTTTACAGCAGTGGTTTATTAAAAAGCGCAGAATTCAGTATTCCATTAATTGCTGTGGGTAACTTATCCGTTGGTGGAGCGGGCAAAACACCACACGTAGAATACCTGATACGACTTCTAAAAGATTACATCAATATCGCTACGCTTAGTCGTGGGTATAAACGCAAAACAAAAGGCTTTCTCTTTGTCCATCCGCATCAAAACTCCGAAGAAGTAGGCGATGAACCCCTACAATACAAGCGAAAATATCCCGATGTTTTGGTGGCAGTCGGAGAGAGTCGAATGCTAGCGATTCCTGAAATGATGCGGCATTTTCCTAATACACAGCTTATTGTATTGGATGATGCTTTCCAGCATCTAGCCATCCAACCCAGCCTCAATATCCTACTGACGGAATATGAGCATCCTTTTATGGACGATTATCTGCTGCCTTCTGGGAGACTGCGCGAGTGGCGTTCTGCTTATCATCGAGCAGATTTGATTATTGTGACTAAGTGTCCTCCGCTCTTGGCATCAGAGCGCAAAGAGCAGATGATAGCGCGCATTCAGCCATTGTCGCATCAAAAAATATTTTTTTCTCACTACACCTACGGCAATCCATATTATATTTTCAATTCAAGTTATCGTGGTAAATTGAGCAAAGATGTAGATGTCTTGCTAATATGCGCCATTGCTCGCACGGACTATCTGCTGGATTACTTAGAAGAACAAGTACAGTCCATTGTTTTGATGTCTTTTGAGGATCATCACTATTTCAGCAAACACGATATTGGCTCCTTGAATGCCACTTTTCAGCGCATGAAATCGGAACGCAAAGTCATCATTACTACGGAGAAAGATGCGATGCGTCTGGAACTGCACAAAGCCTTTTTAACTGAACATGAGTTGCCCGTTTTTGTACTACCTGCTGAAGTAGAATTTCTATTTGGAGAAGGTACGCAGTTCGATACGGTGATTCGGAATCATTTGCTTAGTTTTAGAGCATGAATGTAAGAAAATTTAGAAGGATCGTTCGTTTTTTGAACTGGTATCCGCCCTTTGTGGGGGCAGGTGTACGCATTAAATCCACCAATGAGGACCTCACTCAGTTTGTTGTACAGATGAAATTGCGCTGGTACAATCGCAATTTATTCGGCACTCATTTTGGTGGCTCGCTCTACGCTATGTGCGACCCTTTTTTTGTGTTCATCTTAATCGCAAATTTAGGCAAAGCCTACGTAATTTGGGATAAATCAGCATTAATTCGCTTTCGCAAACCTGGAAAAGGAAAGATGACCGCAATATTTGAGATTCCACAAGAAAAAATAGCTGCCATTCGACAAGAAATGCAGCAAAAAACAAAAGCTACTTTTTGGTTTACAGCAACCATAAAAAATGAGCTAGGGGAAATCATAGCGGAAGTAGAGAAAGAGATATATGTTCGTAGAAAAATATGAACTTTTCATCCCAAGATTTGCTATTATCTAGAGGGCTTTTTGAGTTTTTTCTGCGAAAAACTTCAATGATCCCCTTAGACAGGGAGAAAAGATCAAAATTGAAAATTTTCTTACAAATTGGTGGGTTCGATACCCGACAATTTGTTAACAAGTGGCGCTTTGTGTCGTTTGCAATTTGGTTGTTTGCGTAACATCAGTTAATAAAAAATATTCATTGACAATTTTTGCGTTTGCTTGACTAAGTGTAGGTAGGACTTTTGGCTCGGCATATACCGAAACCAAGTTCAGAGGGAAACTTCAAAAGTCTAGCATCCGCATTTTGTAAGAATTGTCAGAGAGCTAAAAAAATTAGAAAAAATGGCTAGAACACCATCGAATATGCTTGCCCTAAAAACAGTTGCACCAGATTTTATTTTACCAGATACCGTTTCTGATAAAAACAGGAGTCTGGATGAAGTGGCAGGCGAAAAAGGCACAATGGTCATGTTTATTTGCAACCATTGTCCTTACGTGATTCATGTGAAAGATGAAATGGTCAGCATAGCGAATGAATATCAGCAGAAAGGTATTGGTTTTGTTGCCATCAGTTCAAATGATGTAGAAAATTATCCTGCTGATTCGCCAGAAAAAATGAAAGAATTTGCAGCACAAGAAGGCTTCAGCTTCCCTTATCTATACGATGAGACCCAATCCGTCGCAAGAGCTTATGAGGCTGCCTGTACGCCTGATTTTTATCTTTTTGATAGTGATAAACATTTATATTATCGCGGTCGAATGGATGCTTCTCGCCCAGGCAATCAAGTGCCACTGACAGGAAAAGATTTACGAACTGCTTTAGATAGCTTGCTCAGTGGAAAGCCAGCGCCAGTAGAGCAGCATCCTAGCATGGGTTGTAATATTAAATGGAAAAGGATTTAAGAGAGGATCAAATAAGTACTTCTACCTAATTGTTTAAGCTGTTTATTCGTTTAAATTGTTTATAATGAACACTTTACACAAGTTTACTGCTAAAATAAATATAGGGCTGTACGAAGTCTCGTTTTTGCTAACATTTTACTTGAAAATTGGTGTTTCCGTCCATAAAAAAACCTTTGGGGCATACTTGTTGAGCGATTTCAGGAGCATTCCTGAGACTTATTTTGAGCATAGCTTAAGACTTCATACATGCCTAAAATAAATAGGGTAGGATACTTAATACCTTGTAAACTAAGTTTGTTTTAATTTTGAGAAGCGAGAAATTCCTTAGAATTTCGAGCTTCAAAAAACCTATCTGCCGCCGTCTTAGACGGCGGCGAAAAAGGGGTGAGGGAGAAAAAAGGGTTTTTAGAAAAACCTTTTTTCTCCCTCAAACTCCCCTATCTAAAATACAAAGAAACTTAGTTTACACTGTACTTAACTACTTGAGTCTAACTTCTTGCCTCTGTCACTTAACTTTTACTCACAACTTAAGCTCTTTGATCGGTTCTCACAACCAACTCAAAAATCATCTTTTGCTGTGCTTTCATCATCTTGAAAATGTGTTGTAAATCTGCTTCATTGGTGCTATCATAAGCCTCAGAAAAAGAAGAAAAATTAAGTACAATTTTATCGTTATACTCCGTCAACATTTTATACCCGTTTTGCACATTCCGATAGACTCAGCAATTTCTCCTGTGGAGGATTTTACCAATTGGGGAGCAAGAAATGTCATTTTTAGACCCTAATTTGGGAATTATTCTTACAATTTTACATGCTATTAACATCCCAAAGTTTGTCCGTTCTCGTCATCTTCCCTATTTTCACGATTGCTTGACGAAAGAAAAATCAGCAAACGACAACTTCACTCTTGTTCGCTCGTTTAGTAATAGTACTTATTCTAAAGATAAAATGCCGTATTTAGAAAGAATTACAATTGATCCTGAAATTTGCCTTATCAATTAAAGCAAAACGCCCAACAAAAACGTCTTGAAAGAATAAAGAATGCGGAACAAGGAATGCTGAATGCTGAAATGGGTCTCCGTTGCTATGGCGAACTTCATTATTCCTTATTCTGTATTCAGCATTCGACATTCAAAACGTCTTGAAAGAATAAAGAATAAAGAATAAAGAATGTGGAACAAGGAATGCTGAATGATGAAATGGGTCTTCGTTGCTATGGCGAACTTCATTATTCCTTATTCTGTATTCAGCATTCGACATTCAAAACGTCTTGAAAGAATAAAGAATAAAGAATGTGGAACAAGGAATGCTGAATGATGAAATGGGTCTTCGTTGCTATGGCGAACTTCATTATTCCTTATTCTACATTCAG
>JBCCRX010000360.1:0-7063 GCA_039201015.1 Bacteroidota bacterium
CTTCTCCTTCTCCCAAATCTACTAGATAGCCATTGCCAGAGTGATCCTGATTGCCTAAATCGCTACCTGGATTAGTAGAAGGCGGTGTTTGTGTCAGACCATCTGGTAGCGTGCTTTCGTCCACATCTACGAAGTAAGTGCCTTGTGGCAAATCAGGGAATAGATATTCCCCATTGCTATCCGTAAAGGTAGAATCTATTGGATTGCCGTTTGCATCTTTTAAAATGACTAAGACATTCGCAATGCCGCGCTCACCTTCGTCTTGGAAGCCGTCGCTGTCTTCATCTACATAAATATAGTTACCGATTGCACCCAATGGAATATCTGGTGCAAAACCTACATCCAAAGTAGGATTATTTTCACCTGGTCCGCCTGTAGTGAAAGCAATAACCGCATTTTGTCCTACTTCCGCAGCATCAGAATCGGATAAATCGGTTAGATTATTGTTATCTGCTACGCCACCTGTATTTTGTGTCGTAACATTCAGATCAGTCAAATCAGATTGATCTGTTGGAATACGGATTTCATAAGCGGTGAAGTATTCTATTTCATTATCATCGCCGTTGAAGAATGACCAATTTTCATTCTGTCCATAAGCATTTGTACCTGCTTCGCTGAAGAGGTATTGCCCATTGGCATCGGTAGTCGTTTCGGCTACTTTTGTATCTACCACACCATCACCATCTGTATCTGCAAAAAGTTCGACGGTGATACCCGCTATTCCCATCTCACTTGGGTCTTGGATACCATCTCCGTCTGCATCATTCCAAATATAATTACCAACTTGTAGTGGCGCTGCTTCTCCCACTAATTCTAAGTCTCCTAAGCCCGCACCTTTGTCAAAAAGGTTGGTATCATTCTGCGTACCATCAAATACTCTAAATGCCCTTATGAGGGAGCCATCCTCTGTATTCGCTGTTCTGATTCCACCGTCACGTACAACGCTAGGATTATTCGCAAAGGAAAGCGGAACTGGATTCATCATGGTAAAAATGACCTCTTGTGTACCTGATTTCAATGCTAATGCGCCATGTGAAGCCTGTTCGTGTCCACCAAAAGTGTTATTACCATTTGTGTTTAGATAAGTTTCATTAGAACCATCTACGAAAAAGAACTCTCCACCACCTGGACCTTCGTCATTATTTGCACCACTAGTTGTTACACCTCCACTCGTACCATTACTTTCTAGCGTCCAGCTATTGGCACCATTAAATTCTGCTCTTAAAATATCTCCTTTTGCCTCCAATGATACATCCACTGGGTTGCCATTTATTCTAAAATTAGGGTCTGGATGGCGTATTTCCCAGCCTATTTGATCCCCCGAACGATCTCGGAACCCCAAAATCATATCATTATCTTCATTAAATTCTATGTCTGCGAAAATAGGAATGCCGTATCCTACATCTCCTCCTCTTCTTGGAAATTCTGTCGGATCATCTATCCATGCAAACCAACCCGAAGAACGGCGTTCTTGTCCTGTAACAGGATCCGTATCACAAGTAGCTTCTGTAACGGTTACGCTACAGCCCCTTTCGTAGGTCAGATCTGTAATAGAAAATACAGGATTGGGAGAATAGGTCTTTGCAATGGGATCGAAACTGTAAACATGTGCTTGCAAGTCAGCAATATCTCCTGTAGATTGACCGCTACAAATGACACCTACATAGACTACTCCTCGGTGTACTTCGATCGCAAATGGACGTACATCTCCGTTGGCTGCACAGCCTGGATCAGGAACAGGATACTGCCCAATCTGACTGAGCATCGTTGGAGCTTGTCCTGTTGGGCCAATTGGAATTTCTAGTAATTGACGATTGAATAAGTCCATTACCCAAAGGGTTGTGTCTTCACTTCCCATATCCATATCTCCAAAACTGATCTTACTTACTAGTGGATACGCATCGTAATCTTCATTGAAATCTGTTGTTCCTGTGCGTGGATCAGTTCCTAAGTCTAGCCCTAAAGCCTCTAAGTCTAAAAATAAAGAAGGTGCGCTAGAGTTGAGATTAGTACGGTAAATTGCTCCCACACCATCTGGTCCTAAATCTACGTGTCGTTTAAAAGCGGAAGCCATGTATAGCGTAGAAGTCTGTCTTTGATAAGCGACTCCATAAACACTTCCTACTTCCCTCAAGTCCGCTTCTGTAAATTTATTCGTAGATGCGATATAAGGAGCTACATTATTTGAACCTGGTGCACCTCCTGAGTTGATATCAAAGGTAATAACTGCATCTTGGAAATTATTTGGGATGGAATTACGCGCTCCATCTACGTAACAAGGAACTGCAATTCGTGTATCAGGTGCACAAAATTCTTTGGGATCAATCAAAGCTACATCAGCACTTTCTCCATCGTTGACGAAAAAGGTCGTGGTTGTACCTGCCGCTCCTGGCTCTAGATAGCTAGGAATATCAGTGACTTCTATTCTAAAAGGACCGCCAGAAGCCGTTAATGTGTAAGAACCATCACCGTTGTCTGTCAGTACCGTTGCCACACCTGCATCATCGAAAGCAGTAACCGTAACACCAGCAACGCCAGGTTCGCCTGCGCCATCATCTGTACCATCAT
Organism: Bacteroidota bacterium; assembly: GCA_039201015.1. Taxonomy (GTDB): domain Bacteria; phylum Bacteroidota; class Bacteroidia; order Chitinophagales; family Saprospiraceae; genus JAAUTG01. The sequence goes on from JBCCRX010000360.1 coordinate 2,569, forward strand.
TATCAAAATCTTCAAATACATTGATGGTCACTGCCATGACGAAACTAATGGTTGGATCAATGACTAATTCATAGTTTTGATCGTAATCTCCCAGTTCAAAACCTAGGGTGGCATCTGCCAATTTAAAAGCACTTGCTACTTCGATGCGTTGACCGTCAATTTCTTGGTAAGAAACGGGCGCAGAATGAACAAATAGACCATTTGCTACTGGCAGGTGTAAATCTCCATTCGCGGCGATACTTGCATGGTCTGCTATTTCGATCTGGATATCTGAAACATCTGCCCCTGGTGCTAGAACAAAATCATACGCGAAATCACCATTGTCTTGTTGATAGATTTTCAAGTCTGTTTTTTCGTAAACCTCTTTTTGCAAAGCAGAAGACTGTGAATTGAGGGTGTTGGTAGTGTTTTTTAAGATAAGGCTGGATTTACTTTCGCTAGTGTTGGGATGGAGTTCAATGGCGGAAGGAGTAAGTTCAAGTTGATAGTCGGTATGCGCTGCAACCTGCTCTTCTGAAAGCTGTTCACCGCAAGCACCTAGCATTAGTAATACCAATAAAAGAAAACCGAATGAAGCTTTTTTAAGGCAGGGCAGCACCTTCCGTATACTGCCTGTTAGGCAATAGCGTAATAATCTTTTCATAGCTCGTGTTGTAATTAGTTTTAATTAAAAAAAAAGTAGCTGAATTAGTAATTTGGGTATTACACGCTTGAAATTTTTGTTCTCTACATTGCGTATTGCAATGATAGGTGCTTTACACCACACCAGCAGCACGAAGTGTTCCTCTTTCACTACCCAAAAGTGTACCTGTGGATTGAAAATAGGTGTGTACGAAAATTATACCTCTCAGAGAAAGGTAGCCTTCAAAATACATTTGTAGGAAATGTTAAGAAAAATGACATGTTTCCGTCCGAAGAAAGAAATGATATCTACTGTTTGAGCGATTTTTACCATTGACTCAGAGCCTGTTTTGGTGAAATGTTAAGAAAATGCAGACTTCGTACAGTCCTAAAAAATCATCAAAAATGTCCAGTAGTCTAAAATTCTGGCGGACATTAGTGCTTAAAAGTATATCTTGTTTATCCTTGAAATAGGACTAGTGTTATTTAGAGCTTGTTTGGAAATTAATAATTGGTCTGCAAACGACTCTTTTTCCCTCATTCGTCGTTAAAAAACTGCTCATCAGCCTGAGGCAGACAGGCTTATCCAGACCATGTCTGCATCAGGCTGATAAACACGCATTTTAACTCAGCAAAGAGAACCCTTACATCCCTTTTCTTCGTGGAATGAGAAAAAAATAGCTCGCTTTGGACTCAAAGATCAAAATCCAAACAAGCTCTTAGAAAAACGACTATCTTGCCTGTAAAACTTTGAGTTGACAATGAAGAATAAAAAATCAATAGAAGTACAAGGCAAAATCATTTCTTTGGCTGCAAAAGAGAGCGACTATATCTCACTTACAGATATAGACGCTGCTTTTGATGGAGGTGGCTCACACATTGAAAGCTGGATGCGCAATAGGAATACAGTAGAATTTTTAGGCGTATGGGAGAAAGTGCATAACACTAATTTTAATTCCGTCGAATTCGACGGAATATTCGCACAGACAGGTCTCAATCGCTTTAAACTCTCTGTCAAAAAATGGACACAGGCAACGAATGCGATTGGCATAAAAGCCAAAACAGGGCGATACGGCGGTACGTATGGGCATCCCGATATTGCATTCAACTTTGCACTATGGTTATCTCCAACTTTCCAAGTATATATTGCAAAGGAGTTTCAACGGTTAAAAAGACAGGAAGCGATTGAAGGGAAAAAACAGTTTGATTGGAGTGTACGGAGAACGCTCTCCAAAATCAATCACTATGTTCACACTGATGCTATCAAAGAAGAATTGATTCCCAAACGATTGGGCAGAAGACAACAATCGGGACTGGTGTATGCAACGGAAGCTGATGTCTTAAACCTTGCACTTTTTGGCAGGACCGCTGCACAATGGAGAGAGGGGAATTCTGACAAAAAGGGAAATATCCGCGATCATGCTACTATGGAACAGCTACTTGTACTTGCCAATTTAGAAGCTATCAATGCAGAACTCATACGAGAAGGTTTGAGACGAGATGAAAGAGTAGTACGACTAAATGAAGCAGCCATTACCAATATGCGCTCTGTTTTAGCAGCACCAAGCGCGCAGAAACTACCGAGTGATTATCAGGATAAATGAAAAAACGGATAAAAAAAGCCGCACCAGCTAAAAGCTAGCACGGCCAAAGAAAGTTAACTTGAAAGACTTACTATTATTCCAAGTTCTTAATAAATCGTTGCGTATTACCGCTTGCATCCAACAACAGATACGTTCCAGTCGGTAAATTTGCGATATCAATACTGATTGTATTCCAACCAGTTGCATTTAAGTCTTCCTTGATAGATAGCACGATTCTGCCGTGAATATCTATAATTTGGAAATTAGCAACTCGCTCTTTGGCGAAGAAACGAACTTGTAGCATCTGCTCTTGACCAATTGGATTTGGATAGATGGATAAATTTCCTGCTTCCGCTTCCAATTGTGCCGTTCTCACTTCAGAATATTCAAATACACCATCCAAGTCCACTTGTTTCAAGCGGTAGTAGTAAAGAACATTTGGGATAGCCTCTCGGTCGCTGTAGTTGTAATCAGTTTGTTCAAGCGTAGTCCCTTGTCCTTGGATTCGTGTTATTTGTTTGAACGTCTTGCCATCTTCCGAGCGTTCTAGCTCAAAATGACTGTTGTTCGTCTCTGTTGCCGTTGACCAAGTCAGATGGATGTGATCCTTGCTCGCCCTTGCTTTGAAATCCAGTAGCTCCACAGGCAGTACAATGTCTGCTGTGATTTCTGCAAAATCGTGATCGTCTTCATCGTCCGTGGTAGGATTAGTCAAAGCATCTTCATCGATCACATTATCATTGTTGTTGTCACGTGGATTTTCACCAAAGTTGTTGTCGTCTATTGCATCGGGTGTACTATCTACATCAGTATCGCCTGTACCGTCATTATTGACGTCAAATTCACTGATTTCAATGATGTTAATAATCGGGTCGCCTATATTATCTGTCGCATTTCCTTCATTGATAATATATTCTACATCAAAGGAAATTTGCTCTCCTGGCTGTAGCCAATTGTCAGGATCGTCGCCGAAATCAATGACATAGTCATTTCCTACTTTAGTGACCGTCACAGGCACTACTCTTGGTGTTCCATTAATGTCCAAAACTACAATATTAGTGATACCACTCGTACCATCAGGGGAAGGTGTCAATTGACTGGGTACATAGTTCGTGATGGTCACATCAGAAGCAGGTGTTGTTCCCTGATTGAAGACCGTAAATGTGAAATCAGCCGTTTCTCCCACATCGTATTGACCATCTCCATTGGTATCTGAATTTGGTACGAGTACAATAGTGGTTGCTAAGTCATTAATTGGTGCAACGAAGCCAAAGTCAATGGTCATATCACCATTGGCATCTACTCCATCGTCTTGATCGTTAGCTTGCCCTGTTTCTGTGCCACCATCAGTTGGTTCGTCTCCCGCAGATAGGGTGATAATTGGAGAGACCGTTGCCGTGCCCGAACCACCTGCTTGGATACCATTGTCGTCATTGTCTATATTGGCTGCGCCATCATCTGTTTCTACGGTCGGTGTGGAAGAAATAGGCGTGCCTGCCAATGCACCTGTACCCATATCAAAGTTGCTAGCAGGTATTTCTACTTGATAGTCACCTGGATAGAGTCCATCAAAGAAGTAATTGCCGCCACCTGAAGTGGTCTGCATATCAATTTGGAAGGTCTGATCTGCGCCTGCTGGCACACCACTCAATTGTCCATCCACGACCGTTAGATCACCATCCATGCCTGTGATTGTACCATCATCATCCATATCGACTACGCCATCGCGGTTGAAGTCAATTTGTCCATCAATGACAGGAAAACCATCTAGGAAGCCATCGTCATTTGCGTCAAATATACCATCATTATTGATGTCCACATTGCCGTTGGCATCTACGCCAAAGACTTGGTTAAGGTTGACGCTTACACCGTCAATACCTGCATCCGCATTGTTCAAGAGTCCATCATTTTCTGCATCAGAGAAAACCGTAGAACCGATGCTTAGACTCGGTGCAACACCAAAATCATAGCTGGCAATTGGATTTTCGTCCGTTTCTGGATCTTGTGCAGCAGTATCTTCACTGCCTTGGAACGGAATAGCTACTACCCCTGCAAAGTCGTCGGAATCTTCTAAGTCATTAGCATTGACATCGGTCATCGTTGGTACGAAACCATTATCCGTTAAAATAGTCTGGTTTGGATCAACGCTGATCGTATAAAGTGGCTGTCCTTCTGCGGCGGGATCGGCAGTTGCTCCTGTGTTGTAATCCTCATCCAACAATAGGTTCGGAAATTCATAGAAACCTGGATTGCCATTGGCATCGTTCATCGTGGTAGTCACTAAAGTAACC
>JBCCRX010000361.1:0-7024 GCA_039201015.1 Bacteroidota bacterium
GGGTGAAAAGCATCAAAAATCTCTAATTTTTGATGCTTTTCACCCTTAAGAACCCCTTGGAGCAACCAAAAAATCCACCTTAAAAGATTTTTTGGTTGCGACTCCATGTATGTCGATTTTATTTTTTAATTGATACTTATTCTTCTATTTTCACAAACAAAAATAAGAAATGTTTTAAAATGAAACAATAAAATGTTTGATTACAAAACAAACAGTCTTCCGTTCGCGAGCATTTACGAATGTGAAGTGTAATGTTGCACATCTGACTTGTATTATTAAGATTGTTTTGCTTATTCTAGTTGGAGACTAGTGGACAGGACGTTGCACATTTGTAAATGCTATCGCTTGCAGAACAGGAATGTTATAGTTCAATCAATAACTGAACGAGATAGTGTTCCTCTATTCCAACCATCAAAGTCGTTTCAGCGGCGGTCGTACCTCCGCAAACAGTAATTTTTTGATGCAAATATCATGATTGTTGCTCAAGCGACCCGTAGCAGCCGTCACGCCCCAATAAACAACAGAATTGCCTCGAAATATGTCTTTTACAATATCGCCCTCGTAAGTAGCACGCAATTCATTGTCTAAATAAATTTCAAGTATTTGATCGTCTGGATTCCAAGTGATTTGTAGGGGATGCTTCTTGCAATCTTCTAGATTGGGCAAAAGGATTGGACCGATAAGCGTAGAAGCATGATGTGTTCGACCATCGCGCATGATAGCCAGGTGATCTTCGGCGGGATCGGCGAGATGATAGTTTTGGTAGGTGTCAAACTCAATGCCCAAGGAAGGTACTAGACCCGAAAATCCCATTCCTTCACCCCAGTAGCCAGTCCCCAGCGTTGGATGAAAAACAAAGGCGATGCCGTCCGCGCCTTCTTCATCGTTGCAGCCCAAGACCAAGCAAACTTGCATTTCAAACGGCGCACTCAAATCAATTGGCTTTTTATACCAAGCCGAGCCGCTAGCGTAAGGGTAATCTGGTACTAATCGAATGCACTGATCATTAAGTTTTCTGGCACTTGCACCGAGCAGAAAATCTTCTAAATTGAGTTGAGCAAAAGCGGTGAAGCTGAAAAAGAATGCGAGTAGGAAAGCAAATTGTTTCATAATTGAGTATTTTTGAAGTTAACATGAAAATCGCTAGCTATGTTTAAGGAGCTTGAAATAATCAACGGCTAATTGCCAATAGCCAAATGCTAAACTTCAATTAGTCCAGAAAATACCATTCTTTCAAAGTAGCTGCTCCCATTTTGCCTTGTGGCGTGTAGTCGTGCGAATTGTAACCTTCGCCGCCTTGCATATTCGGAAACCACTTCCACACAAAACCGCCTTGCCACCAATCTGCTTCCCAAAAGGTTTGAAACAGTGCTTGATAGGCATTGGCTTGCGCTTGTTCATTGATAGGTAAGGAACGGACTCTGCTTTCCAATTCCCATGTATTATAGGTGCAGCCATCCACACTCAGATAGCCAAATTCCGTGAAAATAATTGGGCGATCCATCTTTTTTTGAAAGCTTTCGATCTGTTTATAAATAGGTTGCCAAGCCGCTGCGATCGTTTCAACGCTGGGTGTTTTTTGATCGACTAATGGAAAATAAGCATTAATGCCCACATAATCCAGCGCATCCCAAAAGGGAATACTTTCATAGGCATCCCAATTTGCAGCATACACCAATTTACCTTTATAAATGGCTCTTGTTCTTTGGATCAAACTACGCCAATAGGACTCCCTCTTTTTTGCACCAATTTTAAATTCTGTTCCTACACAAAGCAAATCTACTTGGTGTTTTTCTGCTAGCTCTGCCATCAAAAGAAGGTAAGCATCGTAGCCTTTTTCCCAACTTTCCCACTCCGCCTGCTCGTCATAATTCATTTCCCCCGTCCAGCCGCCAGGAATATACACCTGTGGCTTCAGCATAACTTTTATGCCTGCTTCCTTTGCCAGCCGGATACTTTCTTCGATACCCACTACGCGTTCTCCCCACCACTGTCGGTCACTGCCATAGAAAACATTCGGATCATTCTGGCGTGTGAAAGCATAGGGAACCAGCGCAATCCAATCTGCGCCTAACTGCTGAATGGGTGTCATCGGATTTTGTGGAAATGGATTGGGTGGCGCAACGAAAGTAAGCCCTTCCATCGGCTTTTCTGTACCAAAAGCAGTGTGTGGTGGATGATCAATATCGACGGCAGATGTTTGCTGATTGCATTTTGCGGAAAGGAATGCTAGGAAAAGGATTGCGTATAGTGATTTCATAGGATAAAGATAGCAAAAAGTGTAAAGCATAAGAAATATAGGGCTCCAGATGATTTCACTTGGTCGAATGTCTTTAGAAAGATAGCGTCAATTACTAAAATCTCGTTCGTTTTCGTTCGGAGGGACGTCAAGCCCAAATCATTTGAATATTAAGGTGAGATTCCATAAGTAATCCTGACCAAATGAAATCATTTAGTGCCCATAATTTCATCAGTATTTTCTAATTCATAGGTACTATTCTAAATTTTACTTGCATCTAATTTTTAAATAAACTAACTTTGTATTAAAAAGTACTTTTAAAATTTATAATTAATGACAGCCAAGAAATACCTAATCGTCAATTTATTGTTTGTTAGATTACTCGCCTTTTGTATAAGCCTAATTACGCAAAAGATGGAAACATGGCATTTCCCTTTTACGCTATCTATCTCTTCTTTGACTTTTATGTTTGTAATAGTCTTAGTAATTGATGTTACGCAAAACACCAAATCGCAAATGACACAAAGTACCACTTGTTTACAAATCGTCAGGTATCGAACCCGACGATTTGTAGGAAAATTCTTTCAGGAGCGAGCCATATTTGAGCTAAAAGCTCAAATATGGCTCGCTCCGAAAGAATTTGCATGAATTAGAGTGGCTTCGACAGCCACTCTAATTCAAAACACGCCAATCTCAGGGATTAGCGAATAATATAGACTAAGGTACTACTTGCGTAACATGAGTTAGTAATTGATTGCTTCACTAATTTTAAGGAGACCCGTAATTGGGTGAAGTTGATTATTTTATTTAGAGTGGTATTGATGCTATTCGTTGGTGTAGTGTTGCTAAATCTAGCTTATCTTAGCCTTGGTGCGGCAGCATCTTTTTAATAAACGTATATTTTTTTATACTTTTACTTTGTAAAAAAAAGTACTTTTAAAAAAAGAAAATGAATAAAGAATTTTTAACCGATACCCTTGTATTCCTCCTTGCTTTCACCTATTGCACCATATTTTGGAAAGAGCGCATGGGTTTGAATACCCTCCTTTTTGCTAGTCTAATGACAGGATGTTTGATTTTGCGTTATGATGTGAAACAACATCCCTACTTTTGGCTGAGTGCAGGCGGCACTATGCTGACAGCAATGATGGTGGTTTGGCACAATTCATTGGTGAGCAAGATTATTTTTTTTAGCTCTATGATTACAATGATTGGTTTTGCACAGCAGCGCGTCTTGCGATTCATGTGGTACGCGCTGTTGCTGGGTTTGTACAGTATGTTGGAAACACCTCGAAAGTTCATGCAGCAATTTAAGGGCAATTTCAGCCGTTCTTTTCGTCCTTTCGCTCTTTCTCGCAGCTTTCAGGTGTCTTTTGTTCCCCTTTTAGTAATAGGACTTTTCTACCTTATTTATTATTACGCTAATGGAAAATTTGCAGAACTATCAGACTACTTTTGGTTGAATTTGTGGGAAATCATCTTGGAGTATTTTCCCTTGCAGCGATTGATGCTTTTTCTGATAGGCGGTGCAATTGCGGGCGGTGCACTTTGGGAAAGTCGATTTCAGTTTTTTGCTAAAAAGGAAGCCAAGCACAAAGAAAACTTGTCGCGCTATCTCAAAAGAGCCTATCGCACCTACTTCAAGCTGCTTGATTTCAAGAAAGAATATCAGCAAGGTATGATCGTCATGACTACGCTCAATCTCTTGCTTTTCATTGTCAACTGTATCGATGTTCGCTACGTTTGGTTCAATTTTGAAGGCGGCACTGCACAAGAAATGAAGCAATATGTCCACGAGGGTACTTATCTGCTTATTGCCGCTATTTTATTGGCTATGAGCGTTTTACTAGTCGTTTTTCGAGGAAAAGTCAACTTTTTCTCCAAAAATAGATGGATTAAAAATTTAGCTTACGCTTGGATCGCCCAGAATGCCATTCTTGCTTTTTCCGTTGCCATTCGCAACTATCGCTACATCGAGTCCTACAATTTGGCGTACAAACGCATCGGTGTTTTTATTTTCCTCACGCTTGTATTCATTGGTCTTGTTACTTTTTTCCTCAAAATAAAGCAGCGCAAAACCACTTATTATTTGCTACATCGCAATGCCATTGCTTCCTATTGCATCTGGCTGATTGTCTGCTGTGTGAATTGGGATGTCTTCATTACACGCTACAATTTATCGCATGCAGATAATGGGATTGATGCCAATTTTATTATTCAAAAAATATCGGACAAAAATCTATTCTTGATAGAAAATGAAGTTGACTTGCTAGCGGAGAAAGACGTTTTCTATTCCGATTACTACCACAGAGATGATATCCATTTGCTTTTAATCGAAGACCTAGAAGAAAAACGGAATAGGTTTAATCGAAAAATGGAGCAAGTAGGTTGGCTGTCGTGGAATTATGCGGATTGGCGCAACTTAAAGGGAGTAGGTAATAAATAAGAAATAAACAAAAGATGAAATTTGGAAGAAAACTAGATGAAGTACACTATCAAGCCAGACGAAATAAATGGCTAAAGTATTTTGCTTTTTTTTGTCGAGTAGCACTAGCAGCAGGATTCATTCCATCGGGTATGCAAAAAGTGCTTGGCGAGAGATTCACGGTTTTAGCAATAAATCACCCCATGGGGAATTTCTTAGAAGCCTTTTACCACACTGGCTATTATTACACATTTGTTGGAGTGATGCAAGTTTTGGCGGCTATTTTATTGCTCCTTCCAAGAACCGTGACAATTGGTGCGTTTATCTATCTTCCAATCATTTTAAACATCTGCATATTGTCGCTTGCGGTAAGGTTTGACGGCTCCCAAATTACTTCGCCTCTAATGCTCTGTGCCGTGCTGTATCTGCTGTGTTGGGATTACCACAAATTCAAACATATTTTTCCTTTTCATCACTCTATCTCCCAATCGGGACTACCCAAAGAGAAGGAACTGGTAAGAAGACTTCCATATAGATTTTTCTTGGGCGTTTTTGCGGTCGTGGTTTTCGTAGTATTTCATACCAGCATCTTTTACAATATCCTGCCAAGAAATACGATTTCAGATTGCAAGACACAATGTGAGAACGAAAAGGAGGAATCGTGTATCGAATTTTGTGAGTGCATTCATAGAGATGGAAAATCGCTTAAAAATTGTTTGGAAGGCTTCGATAAGAATAAATAATAAACAGAATAAAATGCAATCAAAATACCTCTTCGCAGTAGCGACCTCTTTGAGTGTCAGTGTCCTACTAGCAGTTTTTCGCTTTTTTTGGGCAGAAAGTTTTCAATACCTGTTTTTAATCTGGAATCTATTTCTAGCCTTCATTCCTTTTGCGGTCAGTACCATCATTGGTTGGAGCAAACGCCTCCAAAAGACAACTGCTATTTTTTTGTTCCTCACAGCTTTCTGGCTACTTTTTTTCCCGAATGCGCCCTACATCATCACCGACCTATTTCACCTCAAACCTAAACAACCTATTCCGCTCTGGTACGATACGTTCCTGATCTTTTCTTTTGCTTGGAATGGGCTGCTGCTCGCATTTTTATCTCTAGCGGATATGCAGCAATTCGTCTATCAATTGTTCGGGAAATGGACGAGTCGCTTTTTTGCCTTTTTTGTGTTGCTCGCCAGTAGTTTTGGCATTTACATCGGGCGTTTTTTGCGCTGGAACAGTTGGGATGTCGTGCATGCTCCTCAATTGATTGCCTATGAAACTTACGAAGATTTCAGCAAACCATTTTTTGAATCGAATGCTTGGGGCGTTGTTTTGGTACTGTCTCTATTTTTATGGATGACTTATGGCGTATTTACGATAGTGAGGCTGGAGAAGTGATATATTCAAAATTACAAATCTACATAATTTCCCAAATCCAAAGTCCAGTCATATTTTTCAAAGGATAGACTTGGGTCAGTGCCTTCTTCCACAATGCCGTAGCGCACTAGATAGGACTTTACGCCATCCAAACCACCAAAATCGCCCCGAAACCATCTAAACAAAGAAGTGACATAGGCGGTATTCTCTTCTGCTTTGTAGGTGCTGCTTTTTTCCAAAAATCGCTTGCTGCTTTTGTCCAATTGTTGATTGATGCGATCGGCTTCGTAAATGGCGACGGGCGGACAACTTTTCGCGCCACAATTCAAAGCAAAATGAATGCGTCCATCTCGTTCTTCGGTCCTCAATTTTCGCTCGTATTTAGGGACAAATAATTTGGGAATTAAGCCCAAAGTCAACTTATTTTGAGAACGCCGAATGATGCCATGTTCAATATCATCAAAGCTCAATGCTAGTCCAGCAATAGTGACGCGCGGCTCTGAGAAAAAGGCACTTCGATCCTCAAATAAATCTGAATTTTCGCTCAACAGCAATTGCACATTGGCATTATAAATATTGATCCAAAAAGCCAACTTCTTTTCGTCGGTATCTAAACTTTCGTGTAAATAATCGAAATCCAGATTAGCCAGATCCGATTGAACTTTTTCGTAGTCTTCTTCATCACGTACGCGCTCCAGCAATTGTTTTGCCAAGTCTAAAGGTTCTTTTTCCAATCCTTTTTCATTAGAAGCTAAGGTATTGCTCGTACAAGCTCCCAAGAATACAAATAGTAATAATTTCATATAAAAAATTGTTAATTGATACCTTGTGACGCATTAGGAACAAGGGATGAATAAACTGAGGTTCTTGACAAGATATTTTTGTGCTAATGGAGGCAGAAAAATCGCAATCCGCCTTAGGCGGACATAAGACTTTTTCTAACGAAAAGTAGCGCAAAACCTGTTCGCCTAAGGCGTAAAGATGAA
>JBCCRX010000362.1:0-7024 GCA_039201015.1 Bacteroidota bacterium
GAGAAGTTAAGCCCCTCTGCGCTGATGGTACTGCACTCGCGGGAGAGTAGGTCGCTGCCGTCCTTTTTTTTAGCTGCATCAGCTAATTATTTTACGCCTCAAATAAAAGCTCACTTGTTATCACAGGTGGGCTTTTTTTGTTTGTAGTTTGTTTAGTAACAAATCGCATAGTGAATTTTTCTATGTTATTATTTATTTATAAATAGGGGTTCTTACTCAATTTAATATCCTATTTTACTTACTGATGTTACGCACTCGTATGTTTTGGTACGAGAAATCTATTAGCTTGTCAAAGCTACCATGTTTTGAATTAGAGTGGCTGCCAGCCTCACGCCTAAGGCGTGAGGATCCTATTGTCTGACTAAAATTAGTACCTACTGCTACGTCTTGATCATCCAATACCTGTACACTATTTAAAAAACGATAGTGCCAGTTTTATCTATTCTTTATCCGATTTGACAGGAAAAGTGACAAAACTATCTTCATTATCATTTATTTTGATCTCTGCTTGTATAAGCTCGACGCGGCGTTCTAATGAAGCACCAATGCTGTATATAGAACCACGCTCATCTTCCAAGAGATCGTTCAAGAAGTAAGTGGTGCTTTCTCCATAGGGACTTTGAGCAAAGTTCAACTGCCCGTTTTGAATGTAAGGCATCAAGATTCCTCTTTTATAGCTTCTAAAAAAGTTTTCTACACTCACTATTCTTCTGGCACTGAGACTAAAATTATATTTATCTTCTGCTCTCGGACTGGCATAACCTTTCAATTGTAGGCTAATTTCATTTCCATTCTCCAGAAAATTGACTAGAGTTTGGGTAAAGTCAATTAAGTCCTCGTAGCCTTGCTTGACTTCCCGCTCAAAGAAATTTTCGTATCGCTGCGCTGTCAAGAAAGCCTCTTCTTCATCAATGGGTTCTGTGAAAAGCAGCTTATACTCCTCTTTCTTAGCCATATAGTCTACGATCATCTCTGCATAATCTGTGTCCGTAGTGCTGCTTCTAGAGTCCACATCTGGATAGTCATTATCAAAGTAAATGACAAGGGGTAGGTAATCTGTAAAGGTAATCCTTTTCATATAAAGCTCCGCCAAGAAAGTTTTACTTTCGCTTGTTTCTTTTGTGTTTAGTGTAATATCTTGCAGTGGTTTGTATCCTTTTTTAGTAGAGCGGATTGTATATTTTCTATTGGAATGAAGTGGAAAAACAAAATCATTTCCAAATTCATTAAATTGTTCTTCTATTAGTTTTTTGATCCCATTGTCTTGTTCTTCCAATATTTGAACATGTGCACCTGCTAGTGGTATTCCGTCCTCCAAATCGAAGACCAAAACTTGTAAATCGATTTCAATGGGCTGCAAGTATATATCTTTTTCTATGATCTCTTGTGCATCCGTAGGCACTTCTAACTGAGCGGTTACTTCGGTGTAGGCGTTTTTTTGCGCTTTTAATTCATAGGTTCTTCCTTTTTTCACATCAAAGGAAAAGTCGTTTCCTAGAGGATTACTCAGGCGATCTAAAAATAAGGTACTGCCATCTTTTCGCAATTCAGCGATCTCTATCTCTGCTCCTTTCAAATCATTCATTGAAGCGGCATCAAAAGTTTGAACGATTAGGTTAATATTATTGTCGAATTCCACGGAATATAGGTCGTCGCAACAACTCTCAAAGCGTTTTTCTAAGTAAGTTGATCCTTTTCGGTTAGAGGCAAAGTATCCTTTACTACCACTTTTATTCAGGCTAAATGAAATATCACCTAAACTACTGTTGATGGGGCTACCTAGATTCTCGCTTTTCAGCCACTTTTTCGCTCCTTTCTCCGCTTTGAAAATATCGAAACTACCGAAGCCCTTTCTCCCTTCTGTACTGTAGTAGAGCGTCTGAGAAGGGTCATGGAAGAAGGGTGTGATATCATTTTCAATTGTGTTAATATCTTTTAAGTTTTGAGGCATACCGTAGCTGCCATCCGACGAAATTTTGACTGCCCATATATCTAATTTACCTAAGCCGCCTTCCTGATCAGAAACATAGTACAGATAGTCTTTATCATCATTAGCATTTCTGCCGATGCTTGGATGTGTATAGTTTTTATCTGGTTGCTGAATATACTTTGGTAATAATTGTGGCGATGACCAATTCCCCTTGTTGTCTTTCTTTTGTATATAGATTTTACAGCGAATTTCGGTGGAGTAGTCGGTCAAATATTCACAGCGCGTGAAGGCTTTAATTGTCTGCTCGGCATTGTAGGTTAGATTAGCCACATGCTGATCTGTGATGTTGATATTGTCCTCTTCTAATACTTTTCCTTTTTCTCCTTTAACAGAAAACATGATCTTAGAGTAAGGACGTGCTGTCACCGCTTCTTCTTTATAGAAATTAGTGGAAGAATAGAAAAGGGTATCCCCAAGTGTAAAAGCGGCAAATTCTTTATTTGGTGTGTTGACTTCTGCGCCCAGTGCTTGAATAGCAATATTTTGTTGTGGTTGTATTTCCTCTTTTGACCAATTGCAGGCAATCTTTTCTCGTTTAGCTTTATCTAGATAGTAACTGCCCACTTCCTCATTGCCAAGTTGATTTTTTATGAACTCTTCGTAAGTTGTGATTGCATCTGTATATTTTCCTAGCATTTGCTGAATCTGCGCTAACCAAAATCGCGCTAGTGGATAGTTTTTCTTTTTGCGTAGGTAAATGACCTCCGTATAGTTGGCCTCAGCGATATCGTAAGATTTTGCCAAACGTGCTGCTTCGGCATACTTATAGATGTATTCTACCTCAGCGGGTTTTAGTTCCACTGCATTTTGGTAATGACGCATGGCAGTGTAGTAATCTTTATCTATATTCAATGCTTGGTCTCCCGCCTGAACAATCTGTTTTAAACTCGTTCCATAAAGATCTTTATCCTCCTCTATTCTTTGAGCAGAGACAGGAACAAGATAGAGAAAGATCAGTAATATCGTAGTAAATATTATTGTCAGATATTGCTTCGCATACTGTAGAGTATGGCTTTTTTTGTAATTGCTTGTGCAGAAAAACATAGTGTCTTTATTTGTATTTGGTTGAGATGATGCACTTTCAAATTTCGTTCAGTCATTCTCATTTTAGCAAACTTTGATAAATAGCTGTCGAGACCTTCGAAGTTCTATTTCCTCTAAAGTTCGATTCTTCAACTATTTTGAACTTCAAAAGCCGATCTTTACATTTATCAATATCCATAGGGAACAAAGATAAAACCCACAAAAGGGCAAAAAGCACCTTATGCTTTTTCCCCTTTAGTCCTGTGATGTTATCTAAGTATTTTGCTATTCTACTACGTTCGCTACATGATTGCAGCAAGAACCGCTTAGAAATGAAGTGAGGCTAGGAACTAACGCTATACCTTCGGTTCATCCCTTTAAAATAGGCGGTCATGTTATCTACCTGTAGTTCACCATTTCTGTAAATCAGCTTTAAATCTCTAAATTCTATTCGATCTTTATTCTTCTCTACTGACTCGGCTTGGTTATTGGGTACTTGCATTTTCAAATCTCCAAATACTGGCGACTTTACTGTGAAATAAGACTTATCTGCGTTGTAACTTACTATTACATTGCCTTCTTGCCAATTGGTCGTATCGGTATAAAAAGTCTTCAACTGACTGACCACTTCTTCCTTGCTTTCTAGGTACTTCTTCTTTTTTCCCCTCATTCGCTTGTTGTAATCAGAAGTGCTTTCATAGTCACCTTTTTTAAGCCATCGATCCATTTTTCTTTTTGTCAAAATAGTAATACGTTCCCGCAATGAAGGCAATTCCCAAACTCTAATGGAACCGTCTCTGCTAGCACTTGCCACAAATTTGTTATCTGGGCTTATGGTTACTTCTTCTATATCTGAGGTGTGTGTAGTACCAGACAAATCCTTAATCAGCTCTCCACTAGATAAATCCCAAAGCTTCACTCTGCGATCACCACCACAAGTCACTAAACTCTGATGATCTAATGTAAATGCTACAGACCAGACGTCTGTCACATGACCTGGCATTGTCAGATATTGTTCTCCCGACTTAGCATCCCATACTCTTACTTTGTTGTCCCAGCCTCCACTAGCAATAAACACTCCATTCTCAGACCATTTAACATCCCAGATTTCATCCGTGTGTCCAGAGAGCAATAGTTCTAAATTTCCTTCTTTAATATCCCATGTCCGAATTAAGTGATCCCCACAACCTGTAACTACTTTTGTTCCGTCTGGATTAAAAGAAACTGAAGTAACATTATCGTTATGACCGATCAAAGTCTGTACTCGTGAGCCAGTGACAGCATCCCAGATGATAACGCTTTGATCCCAGCTTGCAGAAGCTAGAAGTCGGCTATCATTAGAAAAATCTAAAGAAGTGATATAGTCCTTATGTCCTTTTAATACATATACTTTTTCTCTAGTTAGTATGTCCCATATAATGACTTGCTTATCTACACCAGCAGATGCAATAAAACGTTTGTTAGGGGAACATTTCACGGCAAGTATATCATCAGTATGTCCCTCTGATAGAGAAAAAAGTTTTTTGCCAGTATCTACATTCCAAACATCTACGGTTTTCGATGCACCACCACTTATCAACCATTTTCCGTCCATTGAGTAGTCCACTGAAATGACCGCATTCTGAGTCAGAAAACTTCTGTGTGCTAAAACTAGCCCAGACGTATCTAAGCGAGTAGTAGCAAAAATAGTGGTGATACTACTCAAAGATAACAGAGCAACGAGTAAAAAATTTTTAAGTCTCATGTTGATGATTTTATAGTATTGTGTTTAATAATGTGTTCAGTAAACTCCTGCTGAACGCCTTTCAACAGGCACTAATGTTCCATCGGTAAAAGGTAGTTGTACGACTTCTTCAGTTGAAACTAAGGTGGAATCGTTTAGGGTATTCAAAAATTGTGATAGGGCATTTAGTTCTTTTGGGCTGAGAATCTGGGTCATAGGAAGCTCTTCTGCTTGATGTGCTTTTATGCAATCTTCAATGGAGAATAGACTTCCATTGTGAAAATACGGGCTGGTATATGACAAATTTCTCAGACTTGGGATATTGAAAAAATGACGGTACTCTTCTTCATAAATACTTTGATGTGCTAGACCTTGCTCATCAGATTTTCTTTCTGGCAAGTTTATTCTGAAATAGCCTTGGTCTTTGTATTGATCTGACTGCAAACCCGAAAAGAGTGGAGGAATATGACAACTTCCGCATTGTGCCTTCCCCATAAAGATATTGTAGCCTTCTACTGCAAGCGTTCCAATAGAATCTATTTCGTTCCTCATGTATTGATCGAAAGGACTATTTAAGCTACTCAAACTAGCAATGTAGGCAATTAAGGCACTAGCAATTTGAGTAGAATCAAGGTGGGATTTGGAAAAGCAAGCCTCAAACTGCCTTAAATAATCGGTTGAAGTAGATAATCTCTGCTCAATTTTCTGCCAGGAAGTATTCATTTCAGCAGGATGCTTAATTACATAAGTAATTTGATCAAACAAGTTTACTTGTGAGAGATCATGCTGATATTGTCCTTTGTAGATGCTATTAATGAGAGAGGGTGCATTACGTTTGCCTTTAGAAATTAGATCAAATCCGATACTAGTTTGCCTACCATCTGTGAAAGCTTTTGAAGATTTGTGACAGGACGCACACGTTCGTTTATTGTTATCAGAGAGAATAGGATCGTAGAATAGCTGCTTTCCTAAATCAACTAAAGCCCTAAAATCATTGACGGTTGCTGTATCTGTAAAATAATTGAGATTAAATAGATGATCGGAAAATAAATGCGCATTTTCTACATTTAACGGATCAGTATCGCGAAGTACATAAGCTGCTGACTGTATCAGCTTTGTGTATTCTTGCAAAATGGGAACAATCCAAACTTGATAGATATTCGCACGGTCAATCTGTTCCCAACTTTGATATTTGAGATGCGCATTGAGTTGTTTGAGTAAAAATACACATTCTGCAACAGCCTCTTCTTCCGAAAGATATGCCTTAAGTAATGAGGCTTGGGTTTTCAAGACTTGCCTAAATTCATGGATTGACTTGTGATGTTCTATTCTATCGTAGGCATTCAAGGTGTTGGAATAATGATATAATAAACTGCTTTTCAATAAGTAGTATATTCTACCTAAGCTCAGTTTTTGATTTTGCAGGAGAATACTCGACTCCTCTAAAATACGTATGCTTTCCTCTATTTCTGCTTTGATAATCTGGCTAACCTTAGTTACTTTTTCTTCTTCTAATAGGGTCTTTTCTATTTTTTGGAGCACACCTGTTTCTGGAAAAAAGGATTCTTTCTCATAGGAGTAAGCTGCCCAATTTTTATTATTATTAATAGAGCGAAGTTTTGTTGTACTCACTGTTGGTAGCAATATCCATTCTAGGTTTTTGTACTGTACTCGAATGTGATCGAATGCTCTGAACTGGCCACGTTTTGTTTTGAAAGATGTTGACGCATAAGTATTTAAATCATTTGTTAATTGCTCTATCTGCGCGGCTAAACCTACCTCAAGACCATCGTCCCCCCTATTCTCAATGCTGAAACTAGCAAAGATAAGAACTAGTAGAAACAGTAAAATAGACCAAAATACTTTCATATCGTCCGATATCTGGATTATAGCAATAGGTGATTCTAACTAAATCAAGTTAAGATCAAATACATCTTGCTTTTAATTCAAAAATTCCTGAAACGACTTACTAGTATTAGGCTAATTATTTATAGCAAAATCAGATTTCTTTTTAAGAAGAGAGAGTAGAAAGGAATGAACCTGTAAAAAATAACGTTACTGTGCCTTAAATAAATTTGGAATCTAATTCAATTGGTAACCGACAATTTTTGGTTCGATTTGTAATAAAAGATAGACTGTTCGTTCTAAGGAATGAAAAAACAATAACTTCCGATTCTTGGAACTGATCTTTTGCTCTCAGATTTTACCAAAAAGCCTCACCGTCCGCCTTAGGCGGATGCTTACGTTTTTTGATAAAATCTGAAAACAAAATCTCTAGCTCTAGAACC
>JBCCRX010000363.1:0-6960 GCA_039201015.1 Bacteroidota bacterium
CCTGAGTCTACATTATTCGCTTATCTCTTAGTTTGGCTTGTTTTGGATTAGTGTGGTTGTCGAACCCACTCTAATCTATTAAAATTCTTTCAGAGCGAGCCAGATTTGAGATTTTAGCTCAAATCTGGCTCGCTCTTGAAAGAATTTTCCTACAAATCGTCGGGTTCGACACCCGATGATTTGTAAACAAGTGGCACTTTGTGTCATTTGCAATTTGGTGTTTTGCGCAACATCAGTTAATAATGAATTAACCTACAACTTACTACATCATAACATTGGCTTAATTATCAATTTATCTCTACTTCCGTTCTTTGCCATTAATATTTTTGAAATACTCCATATAAAATTTTTATAAAAATACTTACACTATTATGAACAAAATTTACGCGATACTTATCGCTTTATTTGCATTTGCTCACCTCCAAGCACAAAATGTGATAACGGTCACAGATGCAGATTTAGGAGCGGAATCAGTCACTTGGACGAACGACAACATCTATCTGCTGGATGGTTTCGTCTTCCTAGAAGCAGGAGGAGAACTGACTATAGAAGCAGGGACAGTCATCAAAGGGAAAGAAGAACCGACTTCCAGCGACAATGCTTCTGCTTTAATCATTACACGTGGTGCAAAGATTTTCGCCAATGGCACCGAAGATGCACCCATTATTTTTACCGCAGAAATTGATGATACGGATGATGCAGAAGATTTACTACCCAATGATAGAGGACTTTGGGGCGGATTAATCATACTAGGGAATGCAGTCATTGCAAATCCAACCACTGAAACACGCATCGAAGGAATTCCAGAAGGAGAGGATCGAGCCTTATTCGGAGGAAGCGACGATGCAGACGATTCGGGTTCATTGAGCTATGTTTCTATTCGTCATGGTGGTGCGGAATTAGCGCCAGGCGATGAAATCAATGGTTTGACTTTGGGTGGCGTTGGTTCTGGAACAACACTCGATCACATTGAAGTCATTGCCAACCAAGACGACGGAATCGAGTTCTTCGGCGGAACGGTGAGCTTGAAATTTGCTTCGGTTTCCTTTTGTGGAGACGATTCTTACGACTGGGATTTGGGCTATCGTGGTAAAGGACAATTTTGGCTAGCTTTATTAGGCGATGATGACGGCGATAATGGTGGAGAACTAGACGGTGCCAATCCAGATGACGGTGAACCCACTTCCAATCCTACCATATACAATGCTACTTTTATCGGTGCAGGCTGCAATTCTACGGCTTCCAACTCCAATGCTGTCCTACTCCGCGACGGTACGGCAGGCACAATTGCCAATTCTATTTATACCGAGTTCAACTTTGGAGTAGAAGTAGAGGACAGAGCTTCTGGTTTAGATTCTCGTCAAAGATATGAAAATGGCGAGTTGGTACTTTCCAACAGCTTGTGGTACAATTTCTGTAATGGCAATGAATTGAACGCAGGCGATAATGGTTTCATTCGAGTCACAGGAGATGCGGAAGACCCAAGTGCGCAATGGTTGGTAAATGGTCTTGCAGCGGCTGGTAATGCACTAGATAATCCAAATCTAGGAGGAATAGACAGAGGCACGAACGGCGAATTCGATCCTCGTCCAGAATTTGGAGGTGCTGCTTTTGGTAATCTAGCCGATCTTCCAGACGACAGCTTTTTCCAAGTCACTTCTTACAAAGGGGCATTCGGTGCTTCTCAGTGGTTAGCGAACTGGACGGCTTTAGCAGAATACGGCGTACTAGCAGATGAAGAAGTAGATGGAGATAGAGAGTTGATCGTCATCAGAGACGAAGATGTAGTAGGAGGTGCCACTTATAACTGGACCAACGATAAAATTTATCTTCTCGACGGTTTTGTTTTTGTAGAAGCGGGTGCGGTCTTGAATATTGAAGCAGGCACTGTGATTAAAGGACGTGAAACGCCTTCTACGGGCGACAACGCTTCTGCTCTAATTATTACACGAAATGCAACGATCAATGCAGAAGGAAATGGCGATGCACCCATCATCTTCACTGCTGAAATTGATGATACGACTGATCCTGATGATTTGACACCCAACGATCGAGGACTTTGGGGTGGCGTCATCATACTAGGAAATGCCGTCATTGCGAACCCAACTGCCGAAACACGCATCGAAGGTATTCCAGAGGGAGAACCAAGGGCTTTATTTGGTGGTACGGATGATACCGATAACTCTGGTATTGTACGCTACGTTTCCATTCGTCACGGTGGTGCGGAACTAGCACCTGGCGATGAAATCAATGGCTTTACGCTAGGTGCAGTCGGTTCTGGAACGACACTAGAGCACATCGAAGTCATTGCCAATCAAGATGATGGTATCGAATTCTTTGGCGGTACAGTCGGTTTGAAATATGCTTCTGTTTCCTACTGTGGCGATGATTCTTACGACTGGGATTTGGGCTATCGAGGACAAGGACAATTCTGGCTGGCACTGCTCGGCGATGATGACGGCGACAATGGCGGTGAGCTAGATGGCGCGAATCCAGATGATGGCGAGCCTACTTCTAGTCCTACTGTTTACAACGCTACTTTTATTGGTGCAGGCTGTAATTCAACAGCTTCCAACTCCAATGCACTGCTCTTCCGCGACGGAACGGCAGGTACTTTCGCCAGAAGTATTCTGACTGGTTTCAATGAAGGTATCGAAGTAGAGGACAGAGCTTCTGGACTAGATTCGCGTCAAAGAATGGAAAATGGAGAACTGATCGTATCCGATAATGTATGGTATGGTTTCTGTGACGGAGAAACACTGGATGCTGATGGCTTCATTCGGGTGACTAGCGATGCAGAAGATCCAAATGCGCAGTTTTTGATTGACCACTTAGCAAACAATGGTAACCAAGTCTTTGATGCTGGCTTAGCAATCACTAGAGATCAATCAGGTGGTTTCAATCCGCTACCCAGCAACGATGACGTCATCAGTGCGGAAGATAGCGCACTAGATGTTTATATAGCGGCTGGTGATTTCTTCACGCCTGTTTGTTTCCGTGGGGCATTCGGTAATGACGAAGTTTGGATTCAAGACTGGACGGCTTTGGCAGAATATGGCGTATTGAACTCAAGCGTCAACTTTGGAGACGGTATCTACAGTGGCGATATGATGTGTGTGGTGAGTTTGGATGAAGTGACAGCAAGTGGTTATCGTTTATCGCAAAATGTACCGAACCCAGCACGTGAGAATACAATGATTGAATTTGAATTGCCTAGCACTTCCAATGTTAATTTAAATGTATTCGATGTTAACGGTAGATTAATTTTTTCCTTAATTGACAATGATCTCATGGTGGCTGGTGTCCACCAAGTGACTTTCAATACAAGTTCCCTTCCTAAAGGCGTGTACTACTACACGTTGACCAATAATGAAGTTCAAATTACCAAACAACTAATTGTCAATCAATAGTATAGGTATTTGAGTGCTTGCTTCGATTTTTGGCTAAAAATTGAAGTGAGCACTTTTAAAACAGATCATTCATAAGAAAGAAAAGACATACGTATCGTAATTTAGAGATAAAGACTTCAGGTTCACTTTTCAAAAGTGCTGAAGTCTTTATTTATATTTGCGCGCGAGTAATCAAGGGAAGTAAAAAGCTAGTTTTCACTTCCCTTTTTTACTGCAAAGAACACGCCTTTTTTCGACAACAACTCATCACTAATCTGATTTTAATGAAACATTCCACTTTCATTTTTACATTCGTTTTGTGCCTGTTTTCTGCAAATCTATTACTTGCGCAAGGCACGATTAGAGGAACAATCAAAGATGCTGCCACGGGCGAAAATTTGTTGTTTGCCAATATCATTATCAATGATACTGACCCTTTAATCGGTACGCAATCTGACCTAGATGGTAATTTTGAGCTTAGTGCACCTGCTGGTACTTACGCCCTCACCGCTTCTTATACGGGCTATCCAGAAAAGACCATTCAAGACGTAATCGTCACAGAAGGAGAAATTACCTTGATCGATTTCTCTATGGAAGAAACGGCAATTCAGGCAACGGACGAAGCGATTGTCGTGACCGCGACTGCCATTGATAGAACAGAAAATGCCCTTTTGAGCTTACAGCGCAAAGCCTTGACGATCCAAGATGGTATTTCTGCACAAGAGATCAGTCGTTTTGGGAGCAACAATGCCGCTGAATCTATGAAGCGCGTCACGGGAGCTTCCGTAGTGGGCGGAAAATACATCTACGTGCGTGGTTTAGGAGACCGTTATTCCGCAGCGCAACTGAATGGCATTCCACTCCCCAGCACCGACCCTTATCGAAACAGTACCCAGTTGGATTTGATCCCGAGCAATTTATTAGACAATATCGTTGCTTCCAAGACGTTCTCGCCCGATCAGCCTGGCAATTTTACAGGCGGCAATGTCAACATCAAAACCAAGAGTTTTCCAGAACAATTTACGCTCTCCGCTTCCGTAGGCGTCACTTACAATACCGTTTCTTCCTTCAACGACAATTTCCTTTCCTACGAAGGCGGCAATACCGATTGGTTGGGCTACGATGATGGCACAAGAGACATACCTGCTATCCTGACAGACGAAAAAACGGTAGAACAATTGACCACAAGTTCCTACATTTCTGCTAGAAGAGATGACGCGCTGGCAGCCACCGTTGATGAAGCTTCTAAGTCATTGAATCCGCAAAAAGCACCCGACACCATAAGAAGTGGTTTGAACCAAAACTTGGCTATTTCTATTGGTAATCAATTTTCTTTGAAAGGCGATTCCAAATTGGGCGTATTGGCGGGCTTCAACTTTCGCAGAGAATTTAATGCTTACAACAATGGACGATTCAGCAATTGGGAACGTCCTGGTGTGGATGCGCCAGAATTGAACACTAACTTTGATTTGGATGCAAGCAGTGGAACGGAAACACCGACCGTTGGTGGACTTTTTAACTTGTCCTACAAATTTGCGGGCTCTCAAAAAATCTCTTTCAATGCACTTTACAATCATACCGCAGACAAAACGGCTACTTTCCGACAAGGACAAAATTTAGGCATCATTGCGGCGAGTGGACTAGAATTTCAAACGCGCGCCTTGCTGTTCACAGAGCGTGGACTAGAAAGTTATCAGTTGCTGGGAGAGCATGTCATTCCCGCTTTAAACAATACAACGATAGAGTGGGGGCTAAGCCAAGTAAGCCTTTTCCAAAGAGAACCCGATCTTCGGTTTTTTGCCAATACTTTCAATCCAAGCAATGATGATGAAGATATTCCTACTTTCTTCATTTCGCCCTCTGAATACGATTTGCCTTTCCACTACTGGCGAGACCTGCGAGACGAGCAACAACTGGCAAAAGTAGATATTACGATTCCTTTTGCGCAAGGAAAAAGCACTGCCAATAAGATCAAAGCGGGCTTTATGTATTCTGGTAAAACCAGAGATTTTACAGAAGAGCGTTTCCAGATTCAAACCAAATCCAATCGCTTTGAGCGATTCACAGGCGATGCAGCGGCTTTCTTCGCCCCTTCTAACACGGGCTTGATTGGGCAGACCGATAGAGGACAAAACATCATCGGACTCTACGTGACGGATGAAAAAATAATCGCCAATGACTATGACGGAGAAGAAAATGTGGTGGCGGCTTACGGCATGTTCACTTATGATTTGAATAAGTTGAGAGTTACCGCAGGAGCGCGAGTAGAAACCACTGATTTTACGGTAGAAAGTGCCGACGAAAACAAAGAAATCGGGCGAATTGATGAAGTAGATGTGCTGCCTTCTGCGAATCTAGTTTATCGTTTCAATGATAAAACCAATTTGAGAGCTTCTTTCACACAAACCTTGGCACGTCCGAATATGCGTGAAGTCGCGCCTTTCTCTTTGTTTGATTTCATCGGTGCGCCGCTCTTTACAGGTAATCCAGAGCTAGAGCGTACCCTTGCGACTAATTTGGATTTGCGCTGGGAACTCTATCCAAGTCCAGGGGAGATGGTTGCGGTGAGTACGTACTACAAAGATTTTACGGATCCGATTGTATTCAGCTTCATTCCAGAATCACAAAATCCAGAAATCAAGCCTGTGAACGTGCCAGAAGCAATCGTGTATGGTGTAGAAATAGAATTTAGAAAGAACTTAAATTTCATTTCAGAAAAACTATCCAATTTCAAGCTGTTTTCTAATGTCTCTTTCATCCAGTCCAGCGTCGATATCATAGAAGAGGAATTGGCTGCCATTCGCACCACTGAACCCGATTTTCCAGACACACGCCCTTTTCAAGGACAGTCGCCTTTCCTCGTGAATGCTGGCCTAAATTTCTACGACTACGAACGCGGCATTGATGCCCTTCTGTCCTTCAATGTCTTTGGTGAACGACTGGCTATTCTAGGTAATTTTCAAACGCCTGACGTTTACGAGCAACCCATTCCACAACTCGACTTTTCCTTCAAAAAGACCTTCCGCGAACGATACAGCATTCGTTTTTCTGCCCAAAACCTGCTCAATAGCAACTTCCGCCAAACCATGACTTTCAAAGGTCAGGAATACAACTTTTTGGAGTTTGAGCGCGGGATTTCTCTGGGGCTGAGTTTTGCTTATAAGATATAGTTAAAGTCCTTAGTTCTACTTTGGCACTTTAAATTCATACATGTAAGCACTGAAAACAAAATAAAAAACGAAGTTTTTTATTTTGTTTTCAGTGAGGCATTTCGGATAGAAAGGATGTTATTGTAAATGATTTTTGGAAAAAATCATTTACAATAACATCCTTTCTGTCCATAAAGCCCCTAAAAGAAAAATTTTTACGCAGTAAAAATTTTTCTTTTGAAGAGGGTTAAGTGGTTCTGAATGATTTCATTTGGTTAGCATTATTTATGGAAGCTCACGTTTATCTTCAAATCATATGGGCGTCACGCCTCACGCCTGAGGCGGACACGGTTAGGCGTGAGGCTGACGTCCTTCTAAACGAAAACAAACGAAATTTAATAGTTGGCGATATCTTTCTAAAG
>JBCCRX010000364.1:0-6846 GCA_039201015.1 Bacteroidota bacterium
AGCTCAAATATGGCTCGCTCCTGAAAGAACTTTCGTGAATTAGAGTGGCTTCGACAGCCACTCTAATTCAAAACACGCCAATCTCAAAGATCAGCGAATAACATAGACTAAGGTACTACTTGCGTAACATGAGTTACTAATCTATCCGCTCAAAACACCCAATATCGGGCGCGTTTTCATCGCGTTGATTGCCTTCCAAATCCAGTCGTACATTATCAATCGGAATGCCCGCGCCGATAGCAATGGAAAGGCTATCCAAGCGATAATCATCTTCATTCACATCCAAAAAAAGCGGCGTGCTTCGATTCACATCTTGCGGACAATTGGTGCAGTAATCGTAGAAATCGGGATAATCTTCGAGTAGGTCTTCGTTGACGCGAACAATGCAGTTTTCAAAATTATAATTGAAGCCTGCTCGACCATCTTGAATGGCATCGGTGAGGATGATTTCGTTGTCTTTAGAGCCAAAGAAAATGCTATTTCGGAAGTTGGCATTCAACCGATAAACACCACCCAATTCACATCCCAAATTTGCGGGAACGTAGCAAATAAAATTACTCAAAGCTAAAGCCGCTGCATCCACGCCGAAGCTCGCCACGGTGCAATGATCGAGATTGTAATCCCCGCCGTGTATCATTTGCACCGAATTGCCGCCATTGTTGTAAATCAAGCAATTCTGTAAATCCATACGCGCGTGTTCGCCTACCAAAGCAGTGCTGGAAGTATTGTAAAATTGGGTATTTCTAACGGTGAGCGTCGCCGCAGAATCGACATAGACACCAAAAAAGCTATTGCGAATAGTGGTGTGTTCTATGGTATTGCCTTTGCTGTTTTGCCCAATGTAAATGCCATACCATTGCCCCGCCTCTCCCTCAAAAGCTTCTTCCAGTCGATCGCCTTCTATGATGACTGGATTTTCGGCAGTGCCTTCTATCTTCAGTCGCCCATTGTCCAAAATCCACAGCCTGCCGTCATTGTAAACGCCCAGTTCGTCATTGCGCACCAAACCACCGTGAATATAAATTCTTGCCCCAGCGGGTATCGTCAAAACGCCATTGTCCACGAATAGCCAACCATAGATTACATAGGGCTTAGGATCATCCCAAATGGCTTCACCACTCAGCAGATTCAGTGTTCCTTTTCCAAAACGACTTGGAATATAATTCGCATTTTGTCCCCAAGCTTCCAGCAGGACTTCTTGTTCGCCTTCATTGGTCTCAAAACGAATGCTGCTCTCAATGATAAAAGGACTCTCGGAAAGCGGCTGATCGGGATCGACGGTCACTTCACAGAAAATGTATAAACTATCATTGGCTTCAATTTCTATATCGCGCACTTCATTACCTGGAATGCCATCCACATTCATCCGAAATTTGCCGCCCATTTCACCCGTGATGCTGATTTTAGAGATTCGGATGCGTTCCTTGTAGCGATTATAGACTTTGATACTTCGAGTCGCCGAGCCGAGTTCCGTGAAAATGGTATCGAAGCGCAAAGTGTCCGTAGAAAACACCAAGTCCACTGCACCCGTTCTGACTTTTTCTTCTATCGGCGAGCATTGCCAAAGTAAGAAGATCACAGAAAGTGAAAATAGAAATAAGATTATAGATTGTGGTCTCATAAGTAAGCTGTCAGATTATAAAAGTCAGGACGAAAAATGAAGCTTTTTGTCGATAAAGCTACAAAATTTCAAGGATTTCCTTACTAGCTTCTACCAGCAAAGGTATTGAAATCAAGAGTAGTCAAAAAACGAAAAAAAGAAAGCCAAAGTGTTGAGTAGTAATTTTATGACAGAAAAAGCGGCTACTCTATGTTTTCTATGTACTTATATATCCTTAGGTTTCGCTAGCTTTAAATTTGAAAAAACCTGATTGTAACGTTTTGCGGTGAAAGAAAAAAGTCTCTGAAAATCAGCAAGTTGAGGGATTTTCCACGCCTTCATCTCTCCCTCCTGAAGTTCCCTTCACTACCTCAGCAGCGAAGCATATGGAATTTCAATACTTATGAAACGCTATTGCAGCATTTACTAAGCACTGCATTCCGTTATAATCAGGAAAAAACCTCTTTTTTGCTTTATCAATTTTGCGAATAAAAAATTGGGTAAAATATTTGATAATCGCTAGATTCGTATTTCACTATCAACTTTAAACAAAAACGCTCTTATGCGCCACTTTTTGCTTCTTTTTCTATCTATCGCCCTTTTGCTAAACTGCGAATCTGAATCCACCGAAATGGCCCTTCCACTGCCAAGCCGAGTGAGTTGGGAAGTCATTAGTAACACGGCAAAAGCAAAAGCGAGTTGTCTAGCCGCTTTCACTTTTTACAACGACAGTGAGAGTACAATTTCGGGGGAAAACTGGGATATGTTCTACAACCAAACCAATCGAAAAATCTTAGATAATCTTTCCGAAGCGGCAAGCGTGGAACAGATCATCGGCGATTTTTATCGTTTGCAGCCAAACGAAAATTTTGTCATTCCTGCCAAAGACAGCTTGGTGGTTCGCTACGAATGTGCGGCTTGGCTGATTAAAGAAAGTGATGCACCACACGGCTTATATTGGAACATCCAACTGGAAAACGGAGCAGAAAAACAGCAGTATGTCCAAAACTATTCCATAAAACCTTTTAGTACAGAAGCACAAGTTAGCCGCCACCGCAATGATAAAATTCCAATGGTGACAGCGACTTCCCAATACGAAGACAATGAATATCTGAGTGTTCTACCCAAAGATCAATTGACGCCCATTATTCCAAGACCAAAACAAATGGAAAAGGGACAAGGCGAAGTCATGTTGGGTGGTGACTGGACAATTTACGTGCCTTCTGAAAGCATCCAAAAAGAAGCCGAACATTTGCAAAGTAAGTTGCAAGAATTGACTGGAATGAAGCTGGAGATCACAAAAGAAGAAGCTGCTGAAAATAGCATACAACTTATTTTGAATCAAGGAAATGCCAGTCAAGAATCCTACGAATTGCGCGTAGCAGAAAATGTGGGTGTTCAGATTCTTGCTTTTCATCCAAAAGGTATTTTTTATGGTATTCAAAGCCTTTTGTCTTTGATTTCGGCAGATGCCATTTTGAATAAAAAAGATAATATCACCCTTGCAATAATGACTGTAAGAGATGCGCCGCGCTTTCCTTATCGCGGTATGCACTTGGACGTTGGACGCAATTTCCATGATCTACAAGCTGTCAAAAAAATGATTGATGTCATGGCTTTTTACAAGCTCAATAAGTTGCATTTGCATTTGACAGAAGATGAAGGCTGGCGATTAGAAATTGAAGATTTACCAGAACTGACTGAAGTCGGCGCAAGACGCGGACACACCCTAGAAAGTACCGATTACTTGCATCCTTCTTATGGTTCAGGTTTTGATCCTAACGACCAAAATTCTTCGGGTATTGGCTATTACAATAAAGCAGATTTTATTGAAATTTTGAAATACGCCGATGACCGCCACATTGAAGTAATTCCAGAAATTAACGTGCCAGGACATGCGCGAGCCGCTATAAAAGCTATGGAAAAACGCTATCGAAAATACATGGCGCAAGGCGAGGAAGCAGCCGCTGTGCAGTATTTGTTAAGCGATATGGAAGATCAATCAGAATATCAATCTGTGCAAGATTTTCCAGATAATGTTGTTTGCGTGTGTCGCGAATCGCTTTACCAATTTTACGAAAAAGTGGTAGATGAAATACTCGAAATGTACGAAGCAGCCAATGTGCCACTAAAAACTTTGCACACGGGCGGCGACGAAGTACCCAATGGCGTTTGGACAAAATCGCCTGTCTGTGACAAACTGATGCAGGAAAAAACAGCACTGAAAACACCCGTCGATCTTTCCACATATTTTATGCAGCGTATCAATCGCATTCTGACCGACAGAAACATCGCTACGGCGGGTTGGGAAGAAGTAGCGATGAAAAAAATACAGCCAACGGATAGCACCTACGCTTACATTCCGCATCCTGATTTCACGGCGTCTAATGTCATTCCCTACGTTTGGCAAAACCTTTCAGGGAATCAAGATTTGGGTTATCGGCTGGCGAATGCGGGCTACCCCGTCGTGTTGTGTAATGTGACCAATTTCTATTTTGATCTCGCCTACAACAAAGACCCAAAAGAGCCTGGATTTTATTGGGGCGGCTTCATTGATAGCCGCAAGCCTTTTGAAATGATGCCCTATGAAATATTCAAATCTACGACGGAAGACCCACTGGGCAATGAATTTGATTTGATTAAGAATTACGCCAATATGGAACAATTAAAACCCGAAGCTAGAAGTAATATTTTGGGCATACAAGGCGAATTGTGGACAGAAACCGTCAAAAAATCAGAAATGCTGGAATATTACTACTTACCCAAATTGATTGGTCTAGCAGAACGGGCGTGGTCAGATGCACCTGAGTGGGAAAGCATTGACAATCAGGAATCAAGAGAAAATGTACTCAATCAAGATTGGAATATCATGGCAAATACAATTGCTCAAGAAGAGCTACCTAGATGGTCTTACGTCTCTGGCGGCTACAATTACCGTATTCCCACGCCAGGTGCAATCCTAAAAGAAGGTATGCTCTACGCCAATGTTAGTTTGCCAGGTTTAGTGATTCGCTACACCACGGACGGCAGTGCACCAAACGAAAATTCTGCTTTATACCAGCAGCCTGTTCCTGTTTCTGGCGTCATCCAATTGAAAGCTTTTGATGCAGCGGGAAAGGAAAGTAGAACGGTAGAAGTGGAGTCTTTAAGATAAGTTACAAATACACTATACACAATGACCTATATTTTAAAAAATCTACTATTGCTTATCTTGTTTCTAAGCTATTTTAGCTGTGTGGATGAGATTGATCTTGCTCCCGATGAAGATCGCCTGGAAGCAGTTGCCGTTAACGGAAAAATTATAAAGGGGAATCCTTCTATTATTTCTGTTTTAGTACAGCCTATTTTTACATTTACTGGAGAAAGTAGAGTGGCAGTGCCTGTTAATGAAGTTTATCTCCAAAACCAAGACGGGCAAAAGTATATCATTGAGAACGAGGTAGCGATAGGGCAATACGAGCAAGTTATTGATCCTACCTTTGAGATTGCTTACGATCAGAAATATCAGTTAATCGTCCAACTTGCTGATGGAAGAGTTTACGAATCTTCATTCGTCCAAGTACTACGAGGCATTGCTATTCAATCATTGGATTTTGAAGTCGTTCCGCAAGATAGACTAAATCCTATTACAAATAATCTGGAATCCCGCGATTTCATTCAATACAACATCACCACTCCTTTGACAGAGACATCAAGCAGTAGAAAAGCTTTCTTGTATTGGAGTGCACTGAAAACCAATCGCTATTTTATAGAAAGTGGTGTGGAGTGCTACACGACACAATCTGCCGACGTGAATTACGTAGGTGTATTCAATGGCAGCAGCATATCTAGCGATACACTCAGCGAGTTTCCGATCTTTAGGGATTTAATTGATAAGAGTTTCATGGATACTTATTATTTCACGATTCTACAAGAAACAATATCAGAAGCAGCCTACCAGTATTGGAATCAAATAAATCTTTCCATCAATAGAGACGGCAACGTATTTGAACCCACTGTAGGCTTGATTCGTACTAATATTCGCAATGCTTCGGGAACAGCAGACAATGTACAGGGCTTCTTTTACGCCACAGAGCAAAGTCGCTTTCGTATCAGGATATGTCCAAACGAAGTAAATAAATCCTTTCGTAGCCAAATCTGTAACGGCTGTCCTTGTCAGCTTACAACACCTCCTACTTTTTGGAGACCCTGTGATTGATATTGTCCTTTTTGTTGTTAGATCGCTTTATTAAGATAATAAAGGGTTTCTTATCAGTACTTGTACGTATCGGTTTAAGCTGTTTACTTGTTTAAATTGATTAATTGTAACCCTGTTTCCAAAATAAATACGTGCTACTACTTAAAAAATATTTTACCTAAAAATCCATCCGAAAAGTCTAAAATCACTAAAACAATTAGGCTTGCACTTGATTTAGTGCACTAGCCACCTTTTGAAACCCTAAACTGCGTAGGCGAACACCCAAAAGCTTTGGTAAACTGCGTACTGAAATATTTCGCATTATTGAAGCCAACCTGATAAGCAATTTGAGATATGGCGAGGCTGGTGGTTGTTAGCAAGTGTTGCGCTTTTTGAAGGCGTAAAGTACGCAAATAGACATTGAAGGACATGCCTGTGATGGCAGTGAGTTTGGCATAGAGATTGGAACGTCCCATCGCCATCTGCTTAGTAATATCTTCTACTTTGAGGTCTGGATTATCTAACGCTGCTTCGAGTAAATGACGCAGTCGTTGTAGGAAAAGTGCTTCTTGATCTCTAGTAACTTTGGGCGCATTGGTGGCTAAGGCGATTGTTTGGTATTTGGCTTGCAATTTTTGGCGCACAGCTAACAGGTTCTCCAAACTGAGCAGCAGTTCTTCCTGATGAAAAGGTTTGGGTAAATAGACATCCGCACCACTTCTCAGTCCAGTCAAACGACTTTCGATGTCTGCTTTTGCAGTGAGCAGTACGATGGGAATATGGCTCGTGCGTTCGTCTTTTTTTAGAATATCCGTCAACTCAAACCCTGTTTTTTCAGGCATCATCACATCCGAAATAATCAAGTCAGGCGTATGCTCAAAAGCGAGTGCTACACCCGCTTGCCCATTGTAAGCAAAATACAACTGATAGTCCTGTTCCAAGCAAGTCGTTAAGTACTCCACCACATCTCGATTGTCTTCAATCAATAACAATCTTGGTGCATTTTTGAGCTTTTTTTTGCGTGCTAAGGAAGCTGTTCGACTATCATTGGTTGATATTTCCTGTTTTG
>JBCCRX010000365.1:0-6835 GCA_039201015.1 Bacteroidota bacterium
CCAATTGCTCGAATAATTGAGAAACGCTGCAAATGAAAAGGGCTGCGCTGGTATTGTCCAATTCCGTTTCTCTATTCCATTTATCCAACACCGCAATGGCATCCGAGAGGTCGGGATATTTCTTGGCATCTAGATGAAGTAAAAGCTCCAAATTACGCATGTTGGTGGTTTGGAGTTGTTGTGGATAGGTGCGATCAAATTTGATGCGTTTGAAGTCTTCCCAAGAGAGTTTTTCGTATTGCGCAATCAATTCTAGGAAGCGTTGGCTGCGGTTGTTTTCGATGCCTTGTTCTTGATAACCCATTGTTTTGTTGAGCGGACTTTCAACTGGATTTTCTGCCGCTGCGGTTGAATTGTAAGGACTGTTGTTGGTATTAAAAATGTAAGCAGCTTCTGGGTTCAGGACTTGCGGTAAACTGTCCAAAGGCAAGAAATCCGTCCAAAGGGTTTCTGAGCGAGCCGGCACCACTCCTTCCCAATCGTAATCTGCGGAACGCACAGGAATTTTTCCATTGCTAATGTAATAAATATTGTCTTTTTCATCCGCATAGACGATATTCGTGCACACCAAGCCTTGCTGACTCAAGGCACTTTTAAATTCCTGAAAATCACTGGCTCGATTCATCTGATACCACTGCTCCACTGCGCCAATTTCTTGACCCGAAACAAAACGAAGCGCGTAATATTTGTCATTTTTACTTTTAAAAGTCGGTCCAAATTCACTTTCATAAACCCTTCGACTGATCGGAATTTTGAGAAAGCCTAGCTTTACTTTTGCTTTGTATTTCTTTTCTTTTAGTGGCAGCCATTTTCCGTCCAGTTCATAGAAATTTTTCTTTTCGGGGTGCATTTTCAGTTCATAAATATCAGAGAAATCCGCATGATTGACGGTGTGTGCCCAAGCCAGATGTTCATTTGCACCATGAAAAATCGTGATGCCACCTGGAAAAGTGCCCCCCAATATATTCCAACCTTCTTCGCTGCCCAAATGTGCTTCGTACCAAGAGTACCAACCTTCCATGGGCTGGTGTGAATTAATAGCAAGAAAAGTTTCGTCGCTCGTGGTTTTGCGCTTACTCACCGCAATAGCATTAGAGCCTTTCGGAATATCGCTTTGCTTCATTTCCACTTCATTGCTCAAAATGTCGAGTAATTTATTTGTCGCTTCCGTCAACTGTGTAACGCCCAACATATAGCCAACCACTAAATCATGTGGATGCACATGAAAGGTGTCTTTTAGTAAAATTTCCTCTGGATGATGAGCCGCATAATTGTTGACACCGTCCGCATAAGCCGCGATCATTTTTTTGATTTTTGGACTCAATTTAGTTTCATATTGAGCTTCCACGACTTCTCGAAATCCCATAAAATGAATCGCAAAATCTATCACAACGCCGCTTTTGCCCGCGACTTCTCCGTATCTGCCTTGCACGGCTAGCATTTGCTCTTGCACCGTTTGGAAATCATCTTCGCACTGCGCCCAAGCCAGTCCGTAGCAGACTTCTTCATCCGTTGGTGCGTAGATATGCGGAACGCCCCATTGATCTCGAAAAATTTCGATTTGGGTAAGTTCTTGAGCCAGTAGCGATAGCGGAAAAAAACAATACAAGAAGACAATTATTTTCATATGGATATTCAATTTTCTTTTTGAGCGTTCATTTTGATTCCAATCATGCTGCATTTTTGGAAGGCAATAAAATTCTGCTTTTCTTTCGTTAATCCTCCAAAACTACATCTAATGAAACAAACATTGCTAATAGGACTATTTCTATCTTTTCATCTTGCTTCTTTTGCACAAATTTTAGGAAATTATGACCGCAACAAAAACCAAAGCTACGATCAAGCACAAGAAGTCTATTCCAATACATTTACGGGGCTCAATAATCAATATCGATCTGTCGCAAAAATAGCGACCATTGCGGGCGAAAATGTTCTAGAGTTGAGCATCAATGCACTATCCAATCAGAGGGCAAGCAGCTATACCGCGATTTTTAATGTCGTGCAAATTGGACAGACAGCAGAATCGACGAATGCTTCTTTGAATCAACAAATCACTGCTTTTACAGATGCACTTGAAACCATTGGCATTCAAAAAGAGGACTGGTACGTGGATATGGTAAATTTTTTGCCAAAATATGAATATGATGTCTCCAAAAAGCTCTTTTCCAAAAAGACATTTAAAGAAATTCCAATTGGTTTTGAGTTGCAAAAAAACGTCCACATCCGCTTTGACGATCCTGCTGTTTTAGATGAAATCGTAACGGCGGCTGCTCAACAAGAAATCTACGATATTGTAAAAGTAGATTATTTTGTAAACAATCCACAAGCGATATACAGCGAATTGCGACAAGCCGCTATGGACTATGCGCAAAACATCAAACTGCAATACAGGGACTTAAAAATCAGTTTGGATTCTTCTTATGTGATTGCTGCGGAGAATGCTTGGGTGGCTTATCCAGGAGATCGCTACGAGACCTATCAAGCCTTTAGTTCACAAAAATTATCCAATAAGCAACAGAGCTCTTCAAAAGTCGATAAAGCCGATAAGCCCACTTCTCGTTTTTACGATGCAATTGCAGCCAACAATTACGATATTGTCATTAATCCAGAAATTCTAGAACCCGCTGTACAATTTTCTTACAATTTGGTATTGCGATTCACTTTGCCCGAACGCGTGCCGAATACACAAACAGTAGTACAAAAAGAGTTCGTTTTAGTGACGCCAGAAGGGGTGGTAAGGCAGCTAAAAATAGAGTGATGCGGTCATGGTAATGCCAGAAAGCTGAACTTTGTTGATTCGGTTAAATTGTTTATTTATTTAGTGAACAATGACTGATAGTTTCACGCTTTAAGCTAAAGATTAAGGAGTAAACGAATAGACATTATCAACAGCTTAAACAAAAGTAGCTTGCTTGCAATTGTCTTGCTTCAAGTTTGAGATACAATTAAATTTTCTACCTTTATATCCCTACACTAAAACGAATTGATTCGATGAAGTACCTTTATTTTTTGCTTTCTTTAGCATTGACTGTAACACTTACGCTTTTACTCAACGTCAATAATCCTTTCGGTCAAGAAGTGCCTGCCGTTGCACCGCTCTTGAGTCCTTTTCAAGGCTTTTGGCAAAATGCAAAAGTGGAAAAAGCAAGTGATTATAAAAAGCTAAAGTTAAAAGGACTCCAAGAAGAAGTTCAGGTGATTTATGACGAGCGTTTGGTGCCGCACATTTTTGCTCAAAATGATGCGGACGCTTACTATGCACAGGGCTATATCTACGCCAAACATCGCTTGTGGCAAATGGACATCGCTACGCGCGCAGCGGCGGGAACGCTGTCAGAAGTGCTAGGCGAACGAATGCTAGACTACGACCTACTGCAGAGGAGAAGAGGCATCGCTAAAGCAGCCGAAAGAGCCACGCAAAGTTGGCAAAAAGCGGAACACTATCCTTTACTTCAAGCCTACACAGATGGCGCAAATGCTTACATCAATTCCCTTTCGCCTAAAGACTATCCAATCGAATATAAGCTATTAGGCTATGCACCAGAAGAATGGTCGGTGTACAAAACAGCACTTTTCCAGAAGTCAATGGCTTTAAGCCTCAATTTTCGTTATCATGACCTAGCAGCTACCAACAGCTTACAGATTTTTGGCCGCGAGACCTTCGATTTTCTCTATCCCGAATACAATCCAAAACAGTCGCCCGTCATTCCAGCAGGTACAGTTTGGACGACCGACAGTACACGTGTGATAGAACAAGACACTGCCGCCAATATCTTAATTGGTTCAATACTGCCTTACGAGCCGCTGCCCATGTCCGAGCGAGGAATAGGGAGCAACAACTGGGCGGTAAATGGTGCAAAAACACTTTCTGGCAATCCCATTTTGTGCAACGATCCACACCTCCAACTTACCCTACCTTCTATTTGGTACGAACTCCAAATCCATACGCCAGCGCAAAATGTATATGGCGTGGCTTTGCCTGGGTTTCCTGGTGTCATCATTGGTTTTAACGAACACATCGCTTGGGGGATTACCAATGTGGGGCAAGATGTAACCGATTGGTATGCCATAGATTGGTTGGATGAACAAAAAATGACTTATCGCTTCAATGGTAAGGCACGCGACGCAGAAATAGTACTAGAAGAAATAAAGGTGAAGGGTCGAAAAGAAGCAGTGATTGACTCAGTTCGCTATACGCATTTGGGACCAGTCGTCTATCAATCCGAAGAGGCAGATTATTATGATCTAGCCATGCACTGGCTGTCGCTAGAAACACCCAATCCTTCGGAAAGTAATACTTTCTTAGCCTTGAATAGAGCCAAAAATTATGAGGAATACGCCGCTGCTCTTTCTCAATACGAAGTACCTGCTCAAAATATCATTTTCGCGGATAAAAAAGGCGATATTGCTTTGAGAATTGCAGGAAAATTGCCGATAAAAAAGGAAGAGCAAGGGCGTTTTGTGCTCGACGGCAGCAAGCAAAGCAACGAATGGGAAGGTTATATTCCCTTCCATGAGATGCCTTATTCGCTCAATCCTAAGCGCAATTTTGTCGCTTCTGCCAATCAACGCACCACCGACAAAAACTATCCTTATTATTACAATAGCGAGAGTTTTGACAATTATAGAGGTCGATTCATCAATAGAGAATTGGCAGCTATGGACAGCATCGAGATCAAGGATATGATGGATTTGCAAAAGAGCAGCAAGAGCTTGCTGGCGGAGGAGGCTTTGCCTTTGATGTTGAGTTATTTAGATCAAGAAAAATTGAATGCGGTGCAGAGCGGTTTGGTCAAGATTTTGGAAGATTGGGATTATCATTTTCAGATTGATGAAGTCGCGCCCGTGCTGTTTTGGGAATGGTATCAGAATTTTGATCGTTCGTTGTGGGATGAAATTTATCAATACGAAGATTCCATACAAATCCTCAAAGTAGATTATTGGAAGACCTTGGAAATGATGGAACAGCACGCTTTAAATGTCTTTTGGGATCAGCCCGAAACGCCTGTCCGAGAAACGCCCAATATGATTTTGACGAGTGCATTTGAACAAACCTATGATTCTCTGCAAGTTCGCTTAGCAGATAAAAACTACACTTGGGAGGAATATCGAGGCAGTTACATCGCACATCTATCTCGCAGCATAGCGCCTTTTGGACGCTACGATCTACCTGTCGATGGTTTTAAGCAAGCACCCAATGCGGTCAGCAAAGTCGCAGGTCCTTCTTGGCGGATGGTCGTAGAAATGGGAGACGAAATTGAAGCCTACGGTATTTATCCAGGCGGACAATCTGGTCATCCAGGCAGTCCGTACTACGAAAATATGGTTGACAAATGGGTAGAGGGTGAATATTATAAACTATTTTTTATGAAAGACGCAAATGACAATCGGCAGCCTGTTTTGTTTGAGCAGCGCTTGAAGCCTTGATGCTATTGTAGTATTGTGCTATTGTGAAATCGCTTCATTGTAATTTTCAACTTAAATAAATGAAAGATACACTACTTCAATTTGGATTGACTTTTGGATTAGCGTACCTCCTACAGCTATTTTTACCTTGGTGGTCTTTAGTCGTCGTTTCGGCTGTTGTTGCGCTTTTCTTCCGACACAAATACGCAGCAACTAGCTTCTTTGTTGGTTTGCTAGCAGTGGCTCTAGGCTGGTTTTTGCTAGCCTTTTTTGTGAGTAATAGTCCAGAACATCAAGTATTGATCACTAAAATGGGCGAATTGTTCAATGGACTAAGTCGCACGTCTTTAATTTTTACCACTGCAACAATTGGCGGTATCATGGGTGGATTGGGCGCATTGACGGGTGCTTTGGGTAGAAAATTGATCTAGTCTTGTCGTCCGATGACGGCTCAGCATTTACAACTCACTCATTCTGGCCGTTTTTTTGCACAAGAATCAAAACAATTGTGCCAACTTGATTCGTTTATATTTGTGTATTTGTCAAAAGCCAATATATTCATAAAAATGCTTACTATGTCAAAACATTTTTCACTAGCCATAGCGATTTTATGCAGCTTTGCACTGCAAGCACAGCAATCTATTGAATTGAAAAATCCATCTTTTGAGTCTTTTCCAAGACATGGTTACACACCAAAAGGCTGGTACGATTGTGGCTTTGAAAACGAAACACCTCCTGATGTTCATCCTTCTATGGCAGGTGGTGAATTTAAAGTTACACAGCCTTCTCAGCACCAGCAAACTTATCTCGGAATGGTCGTGCGCGACAATGAAACATGGGAATCCGTTTCGCAGCGATTGATTCAGCCCCTTCAAAAAGGCAAGTGCTACAATTTTAGTATCTATCTTTCTCGTTCTTTGATCTACAAAAGCGTGAGTCGGGTCACGGAGGAAGATGCCAATTATGCGACGCCTTGCAAACTACGAATTTGGGCGGGCAATGCCTATTGTGATAAAGCTTTTCTATTGGCAGAATCCAAAGAAGTCATCAACACCCGTTGGCTGAAACGTACCTTTAAATTCGAGCCAGATGCGGATTATTACCACATCCAACTGGAAGCTTTCTACGAAACCCCAATGCTATCTGCCTACAACGGTAATATTTTATTGGATAATGCTTCTACAATTACGATGATACCTTGCAATGAAGAGGAGATCATCGCAGAAGTACCCGAAGAAATAGAAGAAGAACCCATAACAAATGCGCCCGCTATCGTCCGAAATGATCTACCCAGCCGTCCTGAACCGACGATCAAAACAGGCAATACAAGCACTACGCCTTCCACCCCTCCACCCACGCCTGTGAAAGTGAAAGAAAGTACAGCTACCATCAGTGGCTACAAGCGATCTGATCTAAAAAAAGGAACAGA
>JBCCRX010000366.1:0-6823 GCA_039201015.1 Bacteroidota bacterium
AACGGGGGAGTTGGAGGGAGAAAAAAAGGTTTCTCAAAAACCTTTTTTTCTCCCTCGACCCTCACATGCCGCCGTCTTCGACGGCGGTGGAGGGGTTTTTGAAGCTCGAAAATCTACGATTTTCTCGCTTCTCAAAATTAAGACGAACTTAGTTTACAGATCACCAATCATAATTATTCTATTGCAATAAAAATAGCACGCGTATTTATTTTCTATGACAAAAACTAAGAAATGAGTCAACTGAAGCAACGTTTTCTAGAACAAGAATTAAAAACCTATATAGCGCCATTAAAAAAAGTAGCAGATACCGTTATGGACGAAGGCGTTTCTAATTATCCCATTTTCATTGCACACCAAATAGGGACGGACATTGGTATTCCAATGATTGACAGGGAAAAGGTGAGTGGTAACTGGAACATCCATCTTTCTTCTTTAGAAGAATTTGTGACCAAAAATATCATTCAAACCGATAAAGTGGATGAATTTAGGGAAGTCTATAAGGACCATGAGCAGCAT
Source organism: Bacteroidota bacterium (assembly GCA_039201015.1). Lineage (GTDB taxonomy): Bacteria > Bacteroidota > Bacteroidia > Chitinophagales > Saprospiraceae > JAAUTG01. The sequence continues at coordinate 517 of JBCCRX010000366.1, forward strand.
ATTTGTTTTTTTGTCCTCAGCGAATTGGGTGCAACCTTTAATTTCCTTCCTCGTTGAAAAAAGGACTAAGTTTTATTTATGCACCCACAACATATTCAGCACTATTTGGCAGAATTGCAGCACGAAATACGCCAACCATTACACACCATAGTGCAGTTGTGTGAGGAGCTAAAGTTGAGCTACACAGACCAGCAGCAACAGCATATTATTCAGCAAATTGAGAATCTGTCTTTTTTTATTTCTGATGTCGTTCAGTCACAAAGCCACACCAAAGAAGCAGCTACTTTTTCTCTTCGAAAGGTCTTTATCAGCCTAGAAAATCTAATCCACCAAAAAGCTAAGATAAAAAATATTGATGTTGTAATAAACATCGCTCCGTCCTTTCCTGATGTTTGGTATGGTCATGCCCATCTCTATCTTCAACTCCTCCATAATTTAGTAGAAAACGCAATTAAATATACTCCCTCAAAAGGACGTGTGACGCTCTCTATTCGTAAAGATCATGGCTTAGAGATAAGAGTACAGGACAATGGAAAGGGAATCCCCTCCTCCATGCAATCTATCATTTTGCAGCCCTTCGTTCAATTGAACGAAGAAGTAGAGGGACAAGGTTTGGGCTGGTCAATTATTCGAAAAATCATCAAGCAACTGGATGGGAATTGGCGTATGAAGAGTGAGGAAGATAGCGGAACGACTATTGATATTCAGATTCCTACTATGGAGGTGGAAGATCAGCCTATCTTTCCTAAAAACACTCAATTCAAAAATGTAGGGCGCGTTTCCATTTTAATAGTAGAAGACCACGAAATAAATCGAAAGAGCATCAGACAGTTTATTGAGCAAAAAAATTCAACCATTCTTATCCTAGAAGCCAAAAATGGAGAAGAAGCATTGGACTTACTGCAACGTCATCGTTTTTCGTGCGTATTATTGGATATACAATTACCTCAGATTAGTGGCATTGAGACGATTAGGCGCATCCGACAGCAACTTGGTTTGCAAATCCCTGTCATCGGGATGAGTGCAGGTTCCATACTACAGTTTATGGAAGAAGACTACTTTCACTACTTTAATGATTACTTGGAAAAGCCCTTCTCGCCCGATATGCTGCTTGAAAAAATAACAAGTTATATAAACTCATTCTACATGAACAAGTTCTCCACTGTTCATCAATACATCAATCTCAGCTATCTCAATTTGATGGCCGACGACGACCAACACATGAAAAAACTCATGTTGAGTATGCTATTGGATGAAATTCCCGCTGAAATTAAAAAGATGAATCTGCTTTACCAGCAAGAAGAATGGGATGACCTCAGAAGAGTTAGCCACAAAATGAAAACGACGCTTTCTTTTGTCGGCAACGAGTTGCTCACCATAACCAATCAATCTATCGAAAGAATAGTCAAAGCACAAGCTGATTTGGCAGAACTACCTGATTTGTTTGGTATCTTAAATGAAATGTTTCCAAAGGTGATAGAAGAGTTGCGAGAAGTACACAATGCTTGCCAAGTGTAGCCCTTTCAACGTAGTCCAAGCTTGAAGAGTAGAAGTTGTGTCGTGAATTTTTCAATTTTACGTCTTTCTATTGAAATTGAGCAAGTCAATGAGCAACATGGAGTATTCTTGTAGCGGTCCCTATCATTATCATTTATTCAAAGATGAAAGGCTAGCCGTGCAAGGAGGTTTTTCCTGTAAAAGCAAGTCAAACCTAAAACATACATCCCTATTTTTTTGATAAAAAACGAACTTATATGTTCTTGAGTGTCCTTGAATGTTTAAGAAAACATCCTACCTTGCAGTTTAGCTGCTACAAAATAGCGTATCGAATTTTATAAGAAAATCCTTACTGGTGAAATAAAAAATATCTTCTTATTGGATATATTTTATTATCTTTGCGCTCCAAAATTAAAGAATAGTTCAATAGATGAAGCGAAAATGGGCTTCATCGTTGAGTGCAGATCAATGTGATATGAAAAAAGATATTCATCCAAACAACTACCGAACAGTAGTTTTTACAGATATTTCAACAGAAACGTCCTTTCTAGCGAAATCTTGCGCACCTAGTAAAGACAAGATTCAGTGGGAAGATGGTAAGGAGTATCCACAGATTAAAGTGGAAATTTCTAGTGCCTCTCACCCTTTCTTTACGGGTAAAATGAAATTCGTGGACACCGCAGGACGCATTGATAAGTTCAATAAGAAATTTGCGCGTTTCAATAAGCGAAAAGAAGATTAAGCCAAGCCTTTTTCTTGTGGAAAGAAAAGCCCTAGTCCAATTCAAGATTAGGGCTTTTTTATTGGCGTTTATTAGTCCTAGTAATCATGTATCAACCTATCTTCTTATTCAACACCTAATCTATGTATAACATCATACTTTTTGATGACGACAGCCGAGACCGCTTTCTACCATTGACTTTCACGCGTCCTGTTGGAGAATTGCGCATTGGTATCTTGACCATTCGAGAGAAATGGGAAAAATGGCTAGATTGTAAAGTCTCCTACATCACACAGGAGTATCTATCAGAAAAATATCCCATCCAAGTTGAGTCTGATAACTATATCATCAATAGTTCTATTCTACCGACCCAACAGCTCTGTGCTTTGGTCAAAGGTTTGCAACTAAGTGAAGCTATTCTCAAGGACGGCGAACTCATCGCCACTCGCTTAAACGAAAAGCAGATTGCGAAGCTGATGAAAGATGAAGAAATAGAAGAACTGCAAGGCTACGAATTGGATGATACCCCTCTTTTGCGTCTGGCGCACATGACGGATTTATTTCAAAAAAATGAAATTGCACTACGAGAAGACTATGAACTACTCACCGCTGGCAGAGTGTCTGCTGCTTTGAATGATAGCAACCTAGTGAGAGGAGCAGCGCAGATTTTTGTGGAAGAAGGCGCAGAAATAAATTGTAGTATGCTCAATGCTTCGACTGGTCCAATTTACATTGGAAAGGAAGTGAAAGTGCTAGAAGGAAGCATGTTGCGCGGACCGCTGGCCCTTTGTGAAGGGAGCGTCGTGAAAATGGGGACAAAAATATACGGCGCAAGTACTTTTGGACCTCATTCAAAGATAGGTGGAGAACTCAAAAATGTAATTTTTCAAGACAACTCCAACAAAGGACACGAAGGCTATCTAGGAAATGCCGTCATTGGTGCTTGGTGCAATCTAGGCGCAGCTACTAATGCTTCCAACCTCAAAAATAACTACAATCAGGTAAAGCAGTGGAGCTACGTAAAAGAGGCATTGACGCTAACTGATCTACAATTTTGTGGCTTAGTTATGGGAGATTATTCGAGAAGTAGTATAGGAACATTGTTCAATACCGCTACGGTAGTGGGTGTTTGTGCGAATGTTTTTGGGCAGGGCTTGACGCCTAAATTTATTCCTTCTTTTAGTTGGGGCAGCGATATGAATACAACTTTTAAAATAGAAAAAGCCATTGAAATGGCGGAACGAGTCATGGCGAGAAAAGAAATGGAACTATCAGTGGCAGATCGACTGATTTTAGTCAAAATATTTGAAGAAAGCAGCAAATTTCGGTCGTGGGAAAAAGAACAAAAAAAGTAGTTGGTGCAAAAGCAAATCGCTGGAAACGTTGGTGGAGTTATTTTTCAGAATACCATGTAGAAAGTGCCGCGAGTGCAATAAATCCACATCTCTATGTCAGTTTGCGCAATGGGCGTTATCAATTGTGCAGTGCCAATGCCGTCTATTCCTACGAAGATTTATACACCAATTTTGCGCGCGCTTTTCAACAAATCGACTTGCCGCCTGATGGTGCGAGCGTGCTATTACTCGGTTTTGGGCTAGGTAGTATTCCTCAAATTTTAGAACAAAAACTTCGCAAAAAATACCAATACATTGCCGTCGAACTAGACGAATCTGTCCTCTATTTAGCGCAAAAATATACCTTACCGCAACTAAAAAGCCCGATAGAAACTATTTGCGCGGATGCTTATGCTTATGTGCTACAAAGCCAAGAAGCCTTCGATCTGATCTGTATGGATGTATTTTTAGATGCTAGTATTCCAAATAGATTTCAAAGCACACTTTTCTTAGATCATCTAAAAGCTTTACTCGTATCTGATGCGACCCTTCTTTACAATTGCTTATCCGTGACGGCAGAAGATCGTGCAGCCGCCCGATTTTTTTTTGAAGAAGCCTTCAAAATCGTTTTTCCAGCAGCCACCTATTTGGATGTTGGTGGCAATTGGATATTGGTGGGAAAGTGTAAAGATTCAAATTTTAGTAGGGTAGAGTAGTCGATTTTTTACTTCTATACCCTTTTTAGGCTCTAAATGATTTCATTTTGTCGAGTATCTTTAGAAATATATAGCCAACTATTAAATATCGTTTGTTTTCGTTTAGAAGGACGTCAGCCTCACGCCTAAGGCGTGACGCCCATATGATTTGAAAATAAACGTGAGCTTCCATAAATAATGCTGACCAAATAAAATCATTTAGAACCACTTTTTAATTTATACCTATGCCAAAAACAAGCAATAAAAAACCCTTCATCTAGTGAAAGATAAAGGGAGAATAGTGCAGAGGTCACGGACGGATTTGAACCGCCGTACGAGCTTTTGCAGAGCCCTGCCTAACCACTCGGCCACGTGACCGCTTACTTGAGCGAATTGCAAAGATATAATAACAAAACGTTTGGGGAAGAAAATCGTTTTCTTTTTAGTAGATAGTTTGAAATTTCTATCCAATTTGCAGCACCAAGCCTTTCAAATAAACACTTTCGGGATGAAAAATATTGACGGGATGATCGGCTGCTTGAGAAAGGTAGTGCATGATGCGGATTGGGCGTTCTACTTCAAGGGCAGCCGCTGTAATGGTATCTTCAAAAAGCTGTCTGCCAACAACTTGTGAGCAAGAAAAAGTAAATAAAATACCTCCTACGCGGACTTTTTTCATTGCCAAAGCATTCAGTCGTTTATAGCCTTGCACCGCAGCATGGCGTTTTTTGATATGCTTGGCAAAAGCAGGCGGATCAATAATGACAACATCATATTGTTCGGCCGTTTTTAAATACTGCATTACATCGGCAATGACTGATTGATGCTGTTCTGAAAAATCGCCATTCAATGTAACATTTTGCGCTGTCCAAGCAATCGCTTTGGCAGAAATATCGACAGAATCAACGCTCTTCGCACCCGCTTTTAAGGCATAAACGGAGAAACCACCAGAATAACAAAAGGCATTGAGGACGCTTTTATCCTTTACGTACTGAGCGAGTAGTTTTCGGTTATCGCGCTGGTCTAAGAAGAAGCCTGTTTTTTGTCCATTTTCCCAATCTACAAGAAAGGAGTGTCCATATTCTTGTACGACTTGAGGCGCAGAGGAAGCAAAAACATAGCCATCTTCCACCGTTTTTGCATACGCTTTCGGTAGAACGGCTGCGCTTTTGCTATAGATTGCTTTAAGCTGCTGTCCATAGCAATCGCGCAATGCCTGAACAATATACTTCATGTCTTTGTGCATACCAATCGAATGACACTGCACCACCGCCGTATCGCCATAGATGTCTATAATTAGACCTGGCAGGCCATCGCCTTCTGCATGAATAAGGCGATAACAATTGGTGTTGCTTTGCTCCAACTGGAGTTGTTGTCGGTAGGAAGAAACAAGCTGTATTTTTTGCTTCCAAAAATAGCTTTTGTCCATCACTTTTTCAAAAGACAAAATACGAATCGCGATACTGCTGCGGTGATAATGCCCCGTTGCCAAAAATTCGTCTTTTCCACTATATACTTCCACCCAGTCGCCCTCCACTATGTCTTCGTCGATACGATAGATTGCTCCCGAAAATATCCAAGGATGAAAACGAAGCACAGGAGCTTCTTTTTTATGACGAAGTACGACTTTTTTCATTTACTTTCAGAGAAGTTTTTAGGTATCTTCTTTTGGAAAACATCTGCGTATATACTTGTTTCTGACTAAGGAGGTAACTCTAAACTACTGGACATCTTTGGAAGTCAGATCATCCATCTCATTGGACTGTCAGAAGGGGCGCATCAGCCAAAGACAGACAAGTTTTCAAAATGTTGCTTTTGTATGTAGCGCAGATTTATCTAAACTAAGAGAGGTGATTTGCTAAATTTCTAGAATTTAGTAAATCTAGGTTTCCAGTAGTTAAGCGTGTGACTTTTAGTTCGAATGTGGTCAACTTAAGCCCTACATGCTGTTTTGCTTTCCTAAGTAGTCGTGCAAATTTAATCGTTGTTTTAAGAAACTAGATATGTCATATTTACTTTTACTAAACATCTGAATGTCAATGACTAGCAGGGGTTTTCAG
>JBCCRX010000367.1:0-6804 GCA_039201015.1 Bacteroidota bacterium
TGTCCAGGCGTAGTGGTAACCCAAACGGGTGGCTTGCTAAGTGGTTCGACCTTCCCAGTGGGTACAACGATTATCGAATACATTGCCACCGATGCTTCGGGCAATATGGATACGTGTAGCTTCAATGTGGTAGTGAAAGATGTAACAGCCCCCGTCCTAGCGGATTGTCCAAGCGACATCAGCGTAGAAGCTTCGGCGACTTGCGATGCGGTGGTGAACTTCGATATCCCCACGGTAAGTGACAACTGTTCGGGCGCAAGTATTGCTCAGAGCAGCCTACTAGGAAGTGGTTCAACCTTCCCACTTGGTACAACGATGGTCGAATACATTGCAACCGATGCTTCGGGCAATATGGATACCTGCAGCTTTACGGTGACAGTAGCAGATCAGACTGCACCAAGCATCACCTGTCCAGCCGACATCACCATGAGTGCAGCGGCGGGCATGTGTGCTGCCAATGTGAGCTTTGCAGCCACGGCGACGGATAATTGCGATACGGATGTGGACATCACTTACAGTCAAAATCCAATGACTTCCTTCCCTGTCGGAACAACGCAAGTAACGGCAACGGCGACAGATGATGCAGGAAATGTATCTACTTGCACCTTCAACGTGATTGTGACCGATGATGAAGCACCTGCGATTACATGTCCAAGCAATATAGCAGCAGACGTAGATGCCGGCATGTGTTCAGCAGTGGTTGAATTTACAGGAGCAGATGCCGCTACTGCTACGGATAACTGTACAGCAGATAATGACATTACCATCACTTACAACCCTGCCTCAGGAACTGCTTTCCCAGTTGGGACAACTCAGGTTACGGCAACGGCGACAGATCAAGCAGGTAATATGATGGATTGTACCTTTGATGTAGTAATAACCGATAATGAAGCCCCAAGCTTCACTACTTGCGCACCTGATATAGAAGTTGAATACGATATGAATTGTGAAGCATTCTTGGCGGATTATACTGGTGATGCTACTGCTACTGACAACTGTGATGTAACTATAACGCAGAGTCCTGAAGTAGGTACTATGCTAGTGGCAGGCGAAACCACGGTGACACTAACAGCAACAGATGCTGCGGGCAACTCAACAACCTGTACGTTCACAGTTACTTTACCAGATATTTCGGCTTGTGCTGCACCTGATTTATTACCGACAGTAAGTATACAGCCAGCTGCATTGAGCAATGGCGAAACTTCAGAGGCAGTGGTTACGATCTTCAATATTGGTTCTCAAGCGACAACAGCACCTAGTGTCATCGCGCTCTTGGTACCAGGTTCAGGTTTCAACATCACTTTAGACGGTAGTACTACAAACTTACCGTTTGCAGGTGCAGTAGATAACACAATGTTTGATATTGCACAGAGTTCATCTACCGTTTTCATTTTGACGACTAAGCCAGGTGTTAGTATTAGTTCTCTGGGTAGTCTAAGAGTCGGTTTAACAGTAGAAGCAACTGGTGTTAGTAATACTTCTGGATCGATTACTGCCAATGTAGAAAGTGGAACGGGCGGTGGTGAAATGCCAGCGACCAATAATATACGAACACAGCAAATTATTACTAATTAGACAAATTATAACTGAAAAGATTCCATAGTGTATTAGTGGCTATGGAATCTTTCTCTTCCTGTATCATGGAACAAATGACGTATTGTATGAAATATATATTGACACTTATAGTACTACTTTTTAACTTAGCAGCTTATGCACAAGACCCTAATTTACAGAGTGCTAATTTTGACAAAGGGACTATCAATCTTGGCGAAAACGCAGTACTGACAGTTGATGGAGTGAATGGAGATTTTGCGCCCCTAAACGGTTCTCAGCCATTGCAAGGATTCGTTATCACGGTCAGTTTACCGGCTACTGATTCTTACATCTTAGATCCACAAGGAGCAGGCGCAGTTGCTTTTACAAATGGTACAATGCCGTCTGATTGGGCAGTTACTTATACCAATGACGCTTCAACTAATTTTAACGACTTTTTAGAAATTGAATTGATAGGAGACTTAGGAGCTTTCGAGACCTTTCAATTTGAAATTACAGTGGTTGGAAATATTAATAATGGTGGAACATCGGATATCACACAACTAAATATTGATCTATCTAATGATCCATTTACTGCGAATACGGATGAGCCAACCAACAATTTCGTGCAATCAGGCACAGGCGTCCTACCTGTAGAATATACTAGCTTCACTGGCAAATCCATCGATTGCCAAGCAGAACTCAGTTGGTCAACCGCCTCTGAAACCAATAACGAGCGCTTCGAGCTACAACACAGCGAAAATGCAAAAGATTTCAAGGAGATTGCGAAGCTAAAAGGAGCAGGTACGACGCTGACGCCGCAACAATATAGCTTTACGCACGAGACGGCTGCGATTGGCACTAATTATTATCGCATCAAACAAGTTGATACGGATGGTGCGAGTGATTATTCAGCAGTGATTGCGGTGGAGAATGATTGCAAGCCAGCGGAAGATATTTTTACCGTTTATCCCAATCCAGTAGGGGATGGCGACTTGACGATTACTTATGAAGTACATCGAGAACACGAAGCGGTTATAGAAGTATTAAATTTGGCAGGTGAGCAGGTGCTGCGTACGCCTATTGTAGCAGAACAGGGAAAAAATAGATTTTCGTTGAATACGAGACCCCTAGCGGCAGGAACGTATTACGTTTCTCTGTATAAAAATGGTGTGAAAGTGAAAACAGAGCGGATTATGAAGATGACAGAGTAAAAGCTTCAGGTCTTAAAAAAGTTGTTCTTACAGCAGTGTTTTTCTCTTTAGGAGGTTCTACGATAAGTTTCTACTCACTTGACATTCTTTCTTTGAAACAAAATTAGTCGTGTACGAACCAAAGTTCTTAAGAGCTTGTTTGAAGCAGGATTGAACTAGAAATCAGCAGTTTGTGGTTCTGACAAGGTGAAAAATTAACTGCATATCTGGTACGGGGTTTACTTTTCATGCAGTCAGGTTCATAAAATGTTGGTTTATAGGAAAATAGCCCTCCAAACATGCTCTAAGATCGCGCAATAAGTATGCTCAGTAATTCCCTTCGGACGGAAACTCCTTAAGCATGTCTGTTGCGCGAATTCTTTACATTGACTCAAGCTGTTTTCAAGTAGAATGAGATTTCTTACACCCTTCACATCCAATAATCTAAGAAGCTGTTACCAAAGCAATAAATCTATTTCAGGCAAATCGCATAACTGTTTGTTGAACGGTTCATAATAGGCTTTTAACTGTTCCAAAGCTATTCTATCTTCATCAGATAAAGTTACTTTCTCCTTCGTCTGCAATTTGTAATACGCCTTTTTCAGAAGCGTTTTTCCCATCACCTTAGGTAATTTTGCAGAAATCGATTTGACCAAATAATGAAAACGATGTGCTTTAATGGATTGAGTCGCATTTCGATCAGCCGTTTTAAATTGCTTGTGCTCCAATACTTCCACATCCAGAAAACGACAAGTAGTAGCAATGGTTTCATTGGGAAATTGTAAGAGTTGTTCGTACTGAATGATATGTATTTGATCTGATCGAAAAGCAGCTTTCCAACGAGCCAAATGCCTGCTGTAGTTACCCGTATCCAACTCGCTAAGTAGCACTTTTTCACTGACGTCTTTGTGTAGCCAAGATTTTAGGCGCATTCGATCTTGTTGTAAAAGACAGCTCACAAAATCTGCGAAAGACACCGATTTTTTGAATAAGGCTAGATTGTTTTTGGAGAAATAAAAAGAAGAACGAACACGCTCGGCAGGCGACCTAAAAATAAACAGCAACCTTAAATCTTGGAGTGCTTGCAATCGGGCAGGCGCAGTTTCGTCGGAAAATAATTGAACAGAGGCTTCTAGCAAAAAACGATCTTTGGAAGACGGATCGAAAAAAGAAGCAAAGCCTGATAGACCACCCTGCTGAACATGTTGCTTAGGATTTACTAAAGGATGTTCAGGTGATAGGAAATAGTGGGTTTCCTTGGTCGCAGCAGGGCAGATATTCGGGTGAGAAGCAAGCAAATTGAACAGATAAGTACTACCAGATTTGGGCGTACCTGCAATGATTAGATATTCGGGAGTTGCATTGATTTTGGACATAATAGAAAATTATCTGAAAAATGTTCTCCCTCGAAAGGTAGGAAGCATTCATCGCGGTAGCAGTACAAACTATAGTCTATTGCTCGAATGAACTGATAAACATCTAATGTACGTACATCATAGCGCGCTAAAAAGTCGGAAACTAGCTCGACATAAATGATTGGTTGGAATCGTTCAATGGTTTTTTGCATCCCTTTCAAAACAAAAAACTCACTGCCTTCTGTATCAATTTTTACGAAATCAAGGCGCATTAATTGAGGCAGTAAGAAATCATCAATGGCAACGATAGAGGCTTTTATCGCTATAGTTCGAGCTTCCTCTCTTACTTTTTTCGTCTCCAAATGTGCCAATCCAAAAGATTTATTTTTCCAATCGTCAATTGGCAGATGGAAAGCAACAATTTCTTCGGATACACCTACTCCTTTTTGATAAAGTTGGACTTGTGGATAAGATCGCGTGACTGCTTGTGCGATTTTGAAAGCGGTTGGAATCGGTTCAAAAGCGTACACTTGCCCGTCTTTACCGACTTGTTGCGCCAAAAAAGCTGTGTAGTGACCGAAATTAGCACCCACATCCAAAGCCGTTGCACCCGCCGGAATAAGCTGTTCGAGTACGGGACGCATACTATCTTCCATAGCACCTTGCTTCACCGCTCGTTGACTCAAATAGACCTGAATTTTTCGATAAAGCAGGTCATTAGGAAGCAAATGTAGTAGATATTTAATGGCTCTTTTTAGCATAGAAAATTGCTTGGTATAACGCTAAATATTGCTGCGCAATTTGATTCAAATCGAATCGTTGTACATTTTTATAGCCTTTTTCAATCAAATTAGCTCTCAGATCAGCATTCGAGATCAGCATTTCAATCCCCATTCTGATGCTATTCACATCGTAAGGATCGACGTAGATGGCGGCATCTGCCCCTATTTCGGGCATGGCGGTGACATTGGAAGCCAAAACGACCCGTCCAACTTGCTGTGCCTCAATGATTGGCATACCAAAACTCTCATTCACAGATATTAGCACCATTATATCACAATTTTCGTAAATCGTATTCATCGCCGCTGGACTTGCTTTGGGAGTGATAATATGGTCAATGTTATAAACTGTTAGTAGATGTCGCTCTTCCTCAGAAGGGACGCCGACTAGATGCAATCGACAATTCATATCTTTAATAGCACGCAGCAATTGTGCAATATTTTTTCTAGGATTTGTACCCACTTGTAGTAAAACAGGTTTCGACGCATTGAATATTTTAGGTGATTTTTGAAAGGTAGCAAGTATTGGATTTGCAATGATTTTCACTTTATCGGGATCGCATTTAATATAATCTATAAGTTCCTGACGGGTGAAATTGGAGACTGTTGTCCAATAACTAGTGTGGCGATTTGGGATCGTAAAGTATAAATACTTATATAGTTTTCCTTTCAGTCCCACCAATTCTTTTCTGCCACCTTCCACAGAATGCGCAGAAATAATTGTCTTCTGTTTGGGCAGCACCATAGCGATGTAATGTGCATCGCCTGTCATGTGATAGACATCCGCACGAAAAAAGCAGGTGTAGAGGATATTTAGTAGTTTACCCAAATGACTTTTGCAGGTGAACGGAAGCCGAACTTTTCGGATAGACACACCTTGTTGGACTAGTACCGTTCTGATGCTAGCATACATATTTTCAATACTATGAAAACCAACTTGTGGATTCCTATGGAAATGAATGATTTTCAAGATGCAGACATTTTTTCAATTATTTTCGAGGTGATTTCCCGCTCATCTAGTCGCTCTCCAATCGCCTTCACCTGTTGTTCTGAAAGCGGATGCTGTCCATCAAAAATAGGAACTCCATCATCTTCGTAGGGATGAAAAGTGGTAATTTTATCCCTCAAATCTTGGTGCAAAGGTAAGCGATAAACTGGATGTGCAATGGTGAAAACGACAAAACTCATAGGCGCAACGAGGTAAGCAATATGTGCCAAACCTGAGTCGATACCTAAAAAGGCAGTGCTAGTAGCGATAATAGTCGTCGCCTTTGCTAAGGTGGTTTTACCCACCAAATCTACGCGCTTGTCAGGAGCAACTTTCAGTAAAATTTGAAAAGCGTGATTAAGTACCTGTTCCCGTGCTGATTTGCCTCCTAGAATAACCAACCGCTCGAAAATTGATTCCTCGAAAAGCCTATTGATGATGTAGGCAAATTTAGACAACGACCATTCGCTTTGTGGAAATTGAGGAAAAATACCAATAGCTAAATACTGAGTATCTTTAAAGTCAGCAGATAGTTCCTTCCGATGCAAATCAGGATACGTCAATTGCGCAGGAAATGGTTTAAAAAGCTTGCCAAACAACTGTTTTTCCGCTAAGATCAAACTACCCTTGTGGATATGATGATTTTGATGAACATCACATTTTTTGCTTTGTGTACCACTAATATTACTGATGATTTGGGTAGAAAAAAAGTAGCCATACCACATTTCACTACGCCTAATGTATTGTACGTGCTTGGTGTGGGGAGAAATCGACAGCAACAGATCGTAGCGTGAGGCTGCTTTATTCGGTGGAATCAAATGAACATTTTCAGGAAATTGAATGAAATTTGGATGATGAGTGAGCAAATGAATTGCTGCGGATTCGAAGTGTTTTGCAATGTGAGTAATGATGGGGGAAAGCATTAGGAGATCGCCGATGCCAAGATGAGGTAGAAA
>JBCCRX010000368.1:0-6730 GCA_039201015.1 Bacteroidota bacterium
AAAAAAGGCTATCCACGAGCTTACGAGACCCTCAAAGCACTGACAAGGAACAATCAAACGATCAATCAGAAAAATACTTATACTTTTTAGATACGTTTTGGTCTCATTATCAAGGCTTAAGGTATCAATAAAATTATAAATATTTTTCTGATTGATCGTTTGATTGTTCCTTGTCAGTGCTTTGAGGGTCTCGTAAGCTCGTGGATAGCCTTTTTTTCTTAAAACAGTCTGAATCGCTTCTGCTACCACTGCCCAATTCTTATTTAAGTCTTCTTCTAGTTTGGTTCTGTTTAAGATTAATTTGCCAAGTCCTTTCTGAATAGATTGGAAGGCAATGAGTGTATGCGCAAAAGGTGTTCCTATATTTCTCAACACCGTACTATCCGTCAGGTCGCGCTGTAGTCTAGAAATGGGGAGTTTTTGAGCTAGGTGCGTAAAAATCGCATTGGCTATGCCTAAATTGCCTTCCGCATTTTCAAAATCAATTGGATTGACTTTGTGCGGCATGGTAGAAGAGCCCACTTCTCCGGCTATCACCTTTTGCTTAAAGTAGTCCATAGAGATGTAAGTCCAGACATCTCTGCAAAAATCTATTAATATTGTATTGATGCGGCTGCAAGCGTGAAAAATTGCCGCTAAATTATCGTAGTGTTCTATTTGAGTGGTTGGGTAAGAGCGGTCAAGCTGTAAATAATTTTTTACAAATCTTTCGGCAAACGGATGCCAATCTATATCGGGATAAGCGACATAGTGCGCATTCATGCTGCCCGTTGCTCCACCAAATTTAGCTGAATATGGTAAGGTGTCAAGTTGTTTCAACTGTTGCTCTAAACGTTTCACGAAGACTTGCATTTCTTTCCCTACCGTTGTGGGAGAAGCGGCTTGTCCATGTGTACGCGCCAGCATTGGAATTTCTTCCCATTCTACGGCGAGCATTTTCATTTGTTGCTTTAAATCCGAAAATAATGGCAAATAAATATTTTGCATGGCATCTTTTAAGGATAATGGAATAGCAGTATTGTTGATGTCTTGAGAGGTCAAGGCAAAATGGACAAATTCTTGGTGTTTTTGCATTCCCAAGTTTATCATTTTGTCTTTTATAAAATACTCGACGGCTTTCACATCGTGGTTGGTGCGTTTTTCGATTGCCTTGATTTTTTGGGCGTCCTCCAAACTAAAATCGGCGAGTTCTTCTTTTAGCTTTTCTATATCCAAGCCCTCAAGCTCAGGCAACTCTACATCTTCCTTCAGCGCAGTCAAATACTGAAGCTCTACGTGAACTCTGTATTTAATGAGTGCAAACTCGGAGAAGTAATCGGAGAGTGCTTTCGTTTTACTATAATAACGTCCGTCGATGGGCGAGATGGCAGTGAGCATCTTTTTTTATTGTTGATTAAAAGAAAAATGATTTCATAAACCTTCCCTTGTGTACACTTTTTTTGGCGATTCTTATTGCATAAAAATTGCCAAAAAGGGAACTCTCTTGGGATAGACGTATTCAATTTTCTGCAAATCTCCAGAAAATGAATCTTTTAATAGGTTTTTTAAACAAATCCTTGTAGTTTGTTTTAAAGCTAAATATATTGCACGACTTTTGAACCTAATTTGAATTTGAGGATTAAACAAGCGTTGAATGAGGTCGAAAATTCAAGTATTATTGTTTCTATACAGACTTGAATAATATTGACTTCTGAATAATCCTCTAATGAATATATAAGCAAAATGAAATGGCTGAAAAACTAGACCATATAGATAAGAAAATACTTAAAATCTTACAAGAAAACAGCAAAATTACCAATCTAGACCTTTCGAAGCAAATCGGTCTCTCGCCCGCGCCTACACTAGAACGAGTTAAAAAATTGGAGACCAATGAAGTTATCAAAAGTTATCATGCTAAAGTGAACCCACAAGCAATTGGTCTGAGCGTCAAAACTTTTGTGTTGGTATCTTTGGCTTGGCAGAAAGAAAACGCCCTCAAGCATTTCTTAAATAAGATAGAACAAATAGAGGAAATCACGGAGTGCTATATCATTACGGGAGAAGCCGATTTCTTAATCAAAATCGTTTGCAAAGATATTCCTACCTACGAGCAATTATTATTTAAAACGCTTTCCCAAATTGATGAAATTGAGCGATTGAAGACACTCATGACACTTTCTACAGTAAAAGACTCAAAGATTTTACCTTTCAAATATGAGTAGTGAGTACGTGATGCACCATCATTTGTTTTCGATGATGGCAAACTACTAGTACATCAGGTTCTTAATGTTCTCCATGTAGCCTCTGCTAACACGCACCATATCACCATTTTTCATTTTTACGTCATAGCTGCTAGCGTATTTATTGACGCTTTCGATGTATTGTAAGTTGATGATGGAAGAACGATGCACTCGGATAAAGAGGTCAGGATCGAGTTTTTCTTCTAATTTACTGATGCCGTAATTGCTCAAGTAATTGGCACTGGCGGTCACCAATTTAGAGTAGTCGCCGTCTGCTTCTATCCAAATAATGTCTTCTACGGCGATGGTGATAAGTTTTTTACCTGAATGGATAAGGATGCGCTGCGGATAAGTTTGCTTTTCCATAATGAGATTCTCAGCTAGCGGTTGGACATTTGCTGGAAGGCTCTTTTCTTTGATGCGTTCGATGGCTTTGGCGAAACGATCCTTGGTGTAAGGCTTCAATAAGTAATCTACAGCGTGAATTTCAAAGGCTTTTATGGCATATTGATCGTAGGCGGTAGAAAAGATGATTTGTGGAATTTCTTCCAGATGTGGCAAGACTTCAAAACCCGTCAAACCTGGCATTTGCACATCTAAAAAAATCAAGTCGGGCTTAAATTCATTGATGATTTTGATCGCATCAACGCCATTGTTGGCTTCGCCTACTAGGATGAGATTTGGGTAATCCGCTAAGTATTGTTTGATAAGTTTGCGCCCTGAAGATTCGTCGTCTATGATGATTACTTTTTTCACAATGCAAATTCAATTTTCAATCCTCTCGGTACATTGTCCGAGATTTCGAGTATGCTGCCATATTGTTTTTCCAGTCGTAATTTGGTGTTCGTCAGACCAACGCCCACATTAAATAATTGGCTTTTATCGGCTACGCCCACGCCCGTATCAGCAACTTCAAACTGAATGTTTTCGCCCTTTCTTTTTACTCGAATGGTGATTTCGCCGCCTTCTATTAAGGAAGAAATGCCATGCTTGATGGAGTTTTCGACCAGCGGTTGCAAAATCATAGGTGGCACTTGTTCTTGCCGCACATCGGCTGGCACATCTATTACTACTTGTAGGCGATCTTCGAAGCGTGCTTTTTCTAAGTCCAAGTAATTTTCCACAAAATCCAATTCTTCCTCGAGGCTCACCAATTCTGTTTTAGAGGCTTTCAATTGATAACGAAATAAATCCGATAATTTGGCAATCATTTCTCGACTTTGCTCTTGTTCGGGCGGCATGGAAGCACTGATAGTGTTGAATACGTTGTAAAGGAAATGTGGATTGAGTTGTGCTTTTAGGGCAGATAATTCGCTTTTGAGGGCGGCTTCTTTTAGTTGTGCTTTTAGCTTAAGATTGCGCTGATTGCTATGATAGTATTCGTAAGCATGAAAGATGCCAAACTGCACGAAATAGAATAAACTCGGTATGTAAATATCCCAAACCTTACCCGTTCCTTCTAAATGTCCCCAACCTAAATATTCTGAAGTCGCATAGTAAATGGACATAAAAAAAAAGACGAATAAAGGCAAAGTGAGCAGGTGAAAAGGAAGTCGCTGCAAAAGTGTTTTAGTTTTTAGCAATCGAAAGAAAAACCACCAAATTGGAATAGTTAATAAAAATTTTATGATGTATCCCAAGCCAGAAGTTCCCATAAAGACATCTATGCTTAATAAATCATCCCATTCGTAGCCTTCGTAGGAGCGATTGATCCAGAGCGTCAAATGATAACTGTAGGCAAAGAAAAAATAGAACGCCATCACCAATAGATATTCATAGACTTTGATGCCAAAAATACGGCGCTGTAAGATGCTATTTTGATTCATGTTGTTCTGTTTTTTGTCATTCAAGGCAACACACTTACTAGAAGGCATCTCAAAACTTTTGCACCAATTCTTTCTCCACTTTTTCTTCAAAAACATACCACACTTGTCCGTCTTTTGGATTGAAGCTGATCTTAGCGACACCCAGTTCGCTGTCAATGATATATTTTCCTTCTATACTCAGTATTTTATCACCCAAAGTAGCGGCAACTTTACGATCAATATAGCTAAACACAATACCATTGCTTAGGCTCACAATACAATTGTATTCGTCGGGATATTGTTTAGATTTCACCAAGAGCTTATCTATTTTGACTGCTCCATTGTATCTGCCGTAGTCAAAAGTTGCTTCCACTTTTTGGTGCAATTCAATAGGATCATTATGGTTTTCAATTCTCAAAACATGGATTTGTTCGGCAGCTATTTCATAATGATCGGGTGATTCCTTGTAAGTTGGGAAAACGGTGATTTTGTAAACTCCTTTTTCATAAACCATTCCTTTTTCTTCTTGAATAGCGGAAGCCTTTTTACTCGCCTGATCTGTGATTTCGTAAGTCGTACTTTCAGGGTATTCCAAGACCAGTTGTTCTTCATTTGTCCGCTCTATAATCATCATTAAATTGCCTGATGCAGACTGCGCATACGCAGAAAAAGAAGCGAAGCAAGAGGAGATCATTAGTAGAGATAAGATTGAATTTTTCATGTCTTTTATGATTTGAGTTGTAGAAAATACTTTTGAAGTTTATGCTATTAACCTTAATTTTCATTGCTTTCAGATTCAAAACTTCAAAAGTCTAGCATTCACTTTTGCAAAATTTTTTAAAGAACAATGCAAAGATACCCTCCTTTCGCCCTCCCTTCGAGCGTTTTCCGACGACTTGCAATATAAGCCGATGAACTGCATAGTCGTCCATTCATCGAAGCTATTTGCCATTCGTCGGATATCGCTTTATTGCCATCGGCTTTCCTCGCAACTTTGTAACATCAATTTTTAGGGTTTTCTTGTAAAATTCAATGCGCTCTTTTATAGCAAGTAAACTACAAAGTAGGACATCTTTTAAAACACTTAAGGGCATTTAAGAACACATGAGACCTAGCTTTTTTGCAAAAAACTAGGCATACCTAGGCTCTAAATGATTTCATTTGGTCGAGTATCTTTAGAAAGATATCGCCAACTATTAAATTTCGTTTGTTTTCGTTTAGAAGGACGTCGAGTCCTTCCAAACGAATCAAGGTTTTTAAAGGTAGAAGCGGCGAAATTCGCCGCTTCTACCTTTAAAAAACCTTGATCAAATCATATGGGCTCGACGCCCATATGATTTGAAGATAGACGTGAGCTTCCATAAATAATGCTGACCAAATGAAATCATCCAAAACCAATACCTAGTTCTTTTTGAGTCTTACTTGCTTCTATAAAAAATTCTTCGTCCATTTTTTAAATTAGAACTTTATCAATATGATTACTCGAACACTTACGATTATTTATTTTTTTCTTTTTAGCCTTCCGCTATTTGCTCAATCAGGACAGATCAATGGCGCTGTATTTTCTGCACAGGAAGGGCCGCTCCCCTTTGCTAATGTTCTTCTAAAAAATGCGACCGATTCTGCCCTCGTAAAAGCAGAAGTCACCGACGAGAAGGGGAACTATACGTTCTCGAATGTAGCTTATGATCGCTATTTCTTAGAAACCTCTTTTTTAGGTATGGAAAGCTATCGTTCCGAAATATTTGAACTCAATGGAAGCAGTATGCGAAGAGCAGCCATTGTTCTGAAAGATGCCGATGCGACCTTGGCAGAAGTGACCGTGACCGCCAAGCGACCTTTGATCGAAGTGCTGGCGGACAAAACCGTATTCAATGTAGAAAATACTTTGAGTTCGACGGGTACAGATGCTTTCGAGCTTTTGCGCAAAGCACCGGGCGTCATCATTGACAATAGTGACAATTTGATTTTAGAAGGAAAAACGGGCGTTCAAATTTACATCAATAATAAACTTTCGCCTTTGTCGGGAGAAGATTTGAGCAATTACCTGCGTTCTCTGCAAGCCTCTGATATCAAAGCCATTGAGATCATTACGCAACCTTCCTCCAAGTACGATGCAGCGGGCAATGCAGGTATTATCAATATCCGTCTGAAAAAAGACAAGCGATTGGGTACAAACGGTACAATTTCGGGCGGCGTGGCGCAAGGCAGAAATACGCGCTATAATTCCTCTGTTTCGCTCAACAATCGAACGCTCAAAGGCAATCTGTTCGGTACTTACAGCAACAACATGGGCGAAACTTGGAGTTTTATTTACCTAGATCGAATTCAGCAAGGCGTGCGCTACGACTCCGAGACGGAAACCCTTAGTGATCGCAACACCCAAAACGTAAAAGTGGGCTACGATTTCTTTCCAAATAGCCAACATACGATCGGCGTTCTTTTTAATGGTAATTTCTACAACGGTGTTTCGAAAGGCATTACCAATACGCCCATTATTCCGCTGGCTTCGGGTGAAACGGAACAGATATTGATTGCGAATAATGAAAGCAATAGCGACAATTATAATGTCCTCGGCAACATCAATTATTGCTTTGCTGATACCAGTGGACACGAATTCTTATTCGACATAGATTATGGTCGCTACGATAGAGAGCGGATGAGCTTTCAGCCCAATAATTACATTGATGCAAGGACAGGTGCAAG
>JBCCRX010000369.1:0-6663 GCA_039201015.1 Bacteroidota bacterium
AGAGATTTTTGATGCTTTTCACCCTTAAAATCCCTTAAGCAGAAAGTTTTTCTCATCAGAAAAGAAACTTTCTGCGAATTTTGGAAACGGAATCCATACTTAAATGTCGATCTAATTTTTTGAACGTTACTTACAGTGTATCAAATATTACATTTTTTACATTCTACACAAACAAAAGTCATCTTCTCCGCTTACTTTTGCATGGTGAAAAAAGTATTTGGTATATCGCTTGCTGTTTTGCTGCTCTTTCAGTCCTTTGACCAATTGAGGCTGATGCTCTATTATCAGTTTTTTCAAGAACAGATCACAGAAAAATATTGTATCAACTGGATGGCACCGCAGCGAATGTGTTACGGGAAATGCTACTTGAATGCACAAATAGAAAAGCAGCAGCAAGAGCAACAACGACCGCTTTCTGATGTCGAGCATCAACTGTCTGATTGGTGCGCTATCTGGAATGCAACAGAAAAGCCAATTCACTCAAAAGAACGACAGCAAGCGATGGCAGCACTGCCATGCTTTATTTCCCTACTGTTCAACCAACAATTGCTACGCCCTCCGATAGCATAGTAAGATTGGAACCACCTATTATTCAAATATAAGCGTGTGCGAAGTCTTGAAAAAACCTAAAAAAACATCCCAAAAAATGTTAAGATCACTCAACAAGTATGCTTGAGTATATTTCTTCGGACGAAAACACTAAATTTTGCTTGATTCTTTTGTGAAAAATCAAGTAAAGTCTAGTATTTCCGTCCACAAAGATCTATTGGACATACTTGTTGAGCGATCTGAAGAGCTTCTTACGATTTTTTGTAAAAACTTCGTACATGATTAATTCAAATACTAAAAGCTACTACCTTACGAAATAGTAGTACACATCAATTTTTCAAAAAATAGTTATGAAATTAATACTATATGTTTGTATGCTTTGCATACTCTTGATGGGCTGCAAGGAAGCCAATAATTCCACCCAGCAAACGACCGAAAATACTGTACAACAAGCTTGGGATGAGATGATGGTCATTCATGATGAAGTCATGCCCAAAATGAGCGAAATCAATCGTTTGAAAAAGCAGTTGGTGGCTCAAGGAGACACGACAATTGTTTACGAAAATTTGCAAAAAGCAGAAGATGGTATGTGGGATTGGATGCACAATTTAGTGTCGCTAGAAGAAGTCAAAAAAATGGAGGAAGCGGCGGCAATGCAGCATTTGAGAGCAGAAATCGCAGAGATCACGGAAGTCCGTGAAGAAATGCAAGAAAGCATCGAAGCAGGAGAACAATTACTCACTAAAAACGATACGAAATGATTAGGATATTTTTTTCTATTGCAGTCGTCTTTCTTCTTTTTCAGGCTTGCCAGACCACACAAACGGATGAAGATGAATCCTTACCCGTGCTTGGCTTTCCAGACATAGAAAATGGCGACACTACGGAGCATCGTATTCCTGACTTCAAATTCGTGAACCAAGATAGTCAGTTGGTGACCAATGCTACTTTTGAAGATAAAATCTATGTGGCTGATTTTTTCTTCACCGCTTGCCCAACGATCTGTCCAAAAGTGAAAAAGCAGATGCTTCGTTTGTACGAAAAATATGCCGACGAAGCTGATTTGATGCTACTTTCGCATACTGTGGACGTGAAACGGGATACAGTGGGTCGCTTAAAAGAATATGCAACCAATTTGGGCGTAGAAAGCCGAAGATGGCAATTTGTGACGGGTGAACACGATGAAATCTATGATATTGCAGACGATTATTTTAGTATTGCGCGAGTCGATCCCAATGTAGCGGGTGGTTTTGACCACAGTGGTCGTTTGATTTTAGTAGATTCGCAAAGACGAGTTCGTGCTTTTTGTGATGGCACTTCGGCAGAAGCGGTAGATCGCTTTATACTGGATATTGATAAGTTACTGGAAGAGGAAGATGGATAAGTACTCCGCCCTGTTTAAACCACTGAGAGCTTGTTTGGAAATTACATAATTGGTCTGCAAACAGCTCTTTTTTCTTCATTCAGCGTTGGAAAACTGCTCATAGTACCTTAGCCTATATTATTCGCTGATCTCTGAGATTGGCGTGTTTTGAATTAGAGTGGCTTCGACACTCGACGATTTGTAAGCAAGTGACACTTTGTGTCATTTGCAATTTGGTGTTTTGCGTAACATCAGTTAACAATTAATATCAAAAATAAAGAAGGCAGCAAAAGACTACACAAGTGCAATACCACAAAAGCTCACTTTCCTTCAATCTTCTTAAGCAAAGCCCTCGTCTCTGGCAATGGTTTTAATCCAAATTCTTCGTCCAAGACAGTTTCGCATTGCTGATAAGTTTTGATGGCGAGTGGGCGATTGCCTTTCTCAAAATAGGCTTGCATCTGTATGCGGTAGGCATCTTCCCAAGTTGGATCAATTTGTAGGGCTTTTTGTGCTAGTCGGACGCTCTCCATTGGATTTTCTGGAAGGATTAGTTCTGCTAGATTAATGATTGCGCCTAGAATCAAGACTTGCAATCGTTCGCGTTCACTGCTCGACCAATCCTCGTACAAGCGGTTGGGTAAGTAGATACCTTGATGTAATGCAATTGCAGAGCGATAGGCTTGTTCCGCAAGTGCTGCTGCTTCGTTCAGTGCTTGATTGCCCAGTG
The DNA here is from genome assembly GCA_039201015.1 of Bacteroidota bacterium. Lineage (GTDB taxonomy): Bacteria > Bacteroidota > Bacteroidia > Chitinophagales > Saprospiraceae > JAAUTG01. Next base: position 2,643 of record JBCCRX010000369.1, read on the forward strand.
CAATGAATTGCTCTAGTGCATCTGCATCGATCCAAATTTTTTCAAGCTGCAGTTGGTAAGTAAGTCCTTGTCGGAGAATGTATTTGGGTACTTCTCGGCTTTTGCGATTTGGCTCTAAGGTTTTATTGATGCCATGTAGGGCGACTTTGAAATTTTGATCGCCAGATTTACTATCGCTTTCTTCCCAAATGCGATCAATGATTTGCTCTTTGTGCAGGCCGCGACGATGACGAGCAGTCACCAAAAATTCAAACAATTGTATGGCCTTTTCTCTGCCCCAATCTTTATCTTGCAGCAACACCCCTTCTCGCTCTACTCGAAAAGCGCCGAGGGTTTGTACTTGGATAGCGGACTGCGCTCGTTTCTCTAAAATGTTGGAGAACGCTTGTTCAATGCGATTCATACTTGTGGAGATGAGTCCTGATTTGCTTTAAGTTGCTCCACTTTTTCATCCAATCGCTCTAACGAAAGCGTCAGCGCATCCAGTTTTTTGATGATCGCGGAAGTATCCTCTTTACTTGCTCGTCGCAAAGCATCCAAATCGGGTAATTGATCAAGGGTGCTTTCAAATTTTTGACCAATGGCATCGCTGACCTGATTGATTTGGGTCTGAATTTGTGCAACGCCTTTTGCTGGGTCTTTGATGGTTTCCAAAACCATTTTGGGCGTGTCCACCGCCACGCGCTTCCACAAATCAAAACTTTTTGCCAAGACGCCTTTTTGCTCCTCTGGCGTTTTGTCTTCTATCGCAGAAATTGTCAAGTCCGCCAATTTGGATTGCATAAATTTGACCACTTCATCGAATTCGGAAAAGCGTTTTTCATCGCCACCTTGCACATGTCGAATATTGCCACGCCACTGTACTTGCGATTCTCCCATTTCGTTTTCAAAAATCTTCTGATTAAATCGCAAAACAAAGGAAGCGGTCTCGTCTTTCTTAGCCATCGAATTAAGTAATTGTTTTAAAAAGAGCTTATAAAAATCCCTTCTTGTTGAATAAATAATAGAGCTGTTTGTTCAATTGCAGCATGTTGTCCACGCGTCTCCTCCGAAAGCTGCTTTGCAAAAGGGAGCTTCCTTGCCATTTAGATAGCAATTCTCACTTTAGATATCTTCAAGGAATAGACGTGAAGACTTTTGAAGTTTTAGTGCCTATGAAATTCTGTTTTCACCAAGCTTTCAAACTTCAAAAGTCTTTTGCCCTTTTTACTAGTATCCTGTAATTTGAGTACTTGTACCTATTTGTTTAAGCTGTTTATTTGTTTAAATTGTTTACAATGAGCACTTTATACAAGTTTATTACCTAAATAATTAGGTAAACCCACTTAAGTACTTGGACATAATTATTATTGAAATTAGGCGGAAAATAGTCCTGTTATAAATTAAGAATAGATGTGTCCAAATACTTAAGTTTTTTTAAATTTTTAGAAGCCAGAAATTCCTTAGAATTTCGAGCTTCAAAAAACCCCTCTGCAGGCGGCGAACGAGGGTGAGGAAGATAAAGGGTTTATCTAAAACCCTTTTTTCTCCCTCAAACTCTCTCCTTTAAAGCACAAAGAAACTTAGTTTACACGGTACTAGGGTCAATGGTGTGAATTGATACTATTTAGATGGTTCTTTGATTCATATTGTTTCTATGATGCCTATTTTATGTAGGATATCTTATTACAACAGTCCGTGTATAATTTATAAATAATTGATAATCAAAAGATTATAGAATAAAACAGTAAAGGTACAACTCTTTGAACATCAACTCTTTGTATGCTCTGTGTCCTTTGTGGTTCAAAAATTGCATAGACTATTGTTATTATTATTCAAAAAATAAAACATTTTGTTTTAATAAATGAAACATTATACCTACTTTTGTTTTAGAATTAATATAATCATGAAAAAATAGCAAGCCATGACAAAGACAATGATGATAGCATACGTCAAAAAATATTGGTTTAAAGCAGCAATTTTGGGCTTTCTGCTATTTGTACTATTCAAAAAAGACATCAGTTTTGGTATAAATTTCAACTCGCCTGAGCGCATCGAAGAAACACCTCCACCCAGTAGTCCGCAGCAAACCACGCAGCGAAAATCAGAGCGAGAGTACTTCACAGAAGATGTGGAAGAAGCACAGCAACAAAGTTCTTTGATGGATCGCTTCGCCAACTTTCCTTTTCTAGGCGGCGGTAGCAAAGCCTCTTCTGCTGAGGACGCAGCAGTTGTGAATGAATACATTAGAACTTATATGAACGTGGCGAGGTCAGAAAGTCAACAATTTGGTATTCCTGCATCGGTCATTTTAGCTAGTGCTATGGTACACAGCGATCTGGGAAAAGCGGAACTTTCTAAGAACAGCAAAAATTATTTTCAACTGCCTTGTACCGCCGATTGGCAAGGAACGATCGCTTGGGAAAATAATACTTGCTATCGGGTATATGATGATGCAGCCACCAGCTTTCGCGATCATAGTCTGTTCATGACGATGGGCGATCATTCAAAGTTGAAAGAATTGGGAAAAACCGATTATAAAGCATGGGCGAAAGCCATCGAACGAACCGCTTATTCCAAAGAAAAAAAGTTGGCAAAGCAAATTATTCGACTCATTAAAACCTATCGTTTACAACAATTAGATGCCAACTAGCGCAGCCCATTCAACTCGCAGGAGATATTATAAACTGGTGAGTTCATTCCTTCTTTTGTGAGGGGCTTGCGTTTATTGAGAAGATGCCACGAATACACGAATATTTCTTGGCGTTTTTGTGTGATATGCCACGAATGCACGAATATTTCTTGGCAGTTTTATATGATGTGCCACGAATGCACGAATATTTCTTGGCGTTTCTGTGTGATATGCCACGAATACACGAATATTTCTTGGCGTTTCTGTGTGATATGCCACGAATACACGAATATTTCTTGGCGTTTTTTGTATGATATGCCACGAATACACGAATATTTCTTGGCGTTTTTGTGTGATATGCCACGAATGCACGAATATTTCTTGGCGTTTTTGTGTGATATGCCACGAATACACGAATATTTCTTGGCGTTTTTTGTATGATATGCCACGAATGCACGAATATTTCTTGGCGTTTTTGTGTGATATGCCACGAATGCACGGATATTTCTTGGCGTTTTTGTGTGATATGCCACGAATGCACGAATATTTCTTGGCAGTTTTGTATGATGTGCCACGAATGCACGAATATTTCTTGGCGTTTTTGTGTGATATGCCACGAATGCACGAATATTTCTTGGCAGTTTTGTATGATGTGCCACGAATGCACGAATATTTCTTGGCAGTTTTGTATGATATGCCACGAATACACGAATACGAATAAGTCTTGTCTCGAGTTGAATATATGAATGACTGTTGCACAAAACATTCGTGCATCCGTAGCTATCGCCTGTCGTTTCAAAATACAATCCGTTTGTATTCTAATCGCTCTGTTCCAAAATTAACTAAAAGTGAAAGACGATTTTGAGAAACTTTCAGGTAGTTGATACATTGAGCAATGAAAGCATCATTGAATCCCGAAACAGCTTTAACTTCTAAAATTATTTGGTCTAAAACGATAAAGTCAGCATAGAACTTATGCGGCAAAATCACGTTTTTGTAGCTTACTTCGTATTCCTTTTCTCGTTCATAAGGTATTCTTCTCTTTTTAAATTCATACTCTAAAGCATCTTTGTAAACAATTTCCAGAAAGCCATGCCCAAGATTATTATGAACTTCCATACATGTTCCTATAATTTTATACGACTCTTCTCTTAGAATTAAATTTGCCATGATATCAGTTTTAGAGCTTGTTTGGATTTTGATCTTTGTGTTGAAAACGAGCCGTTTGCAGACCGATTATTAATTTCCAAACAAGCTCTTAGCTTTAAGGTACTCTACCCGATGATTTTCAAAAGTAGACTAAGAAATGAGCTGCGATCAAATCTAAAGTATGTTCGACGAACTCATTAGTTTTGGTTTTCAGATAGTTACGTACTTGATTAAGCCCAAAGCGAAAGTCACTATATTGTG
>JBCCRX010000370.1:0-6653 GCA_039201015.1 Bacteroidota bacterium
GCTCGAAATTCAATTTCGAGCTTCTCAAAATTAAGACAAACTTAGTTTACAGCGTATTTAGTACCTTGTAAACTAAGTTTCTTTGTATTTTAAATAGGGGAGTTTGAGGGAGAAAAAAGGGTTTTATAAAAACCCTTTTTTCTCCCTCACCCCTTTTTCGCCGCCGTCGAAGACGGCGGTAGATAGTTTTTTGAAGCTCGAAATTCTAAGAAATTTCTCGCTTCTCAAAATTAAGACAAACTTAGTTTACAGTGTATTGAAACCTTGTTGTAAAAAGTCTTTTTAGACTTTATGAAATCACTTACGAAAATATAAATCTTTAAAATGAAAAATTTACTCTGTTCCATCTTAATCACTTTATTCACCGTTTCCACTATTTGGGCGCAATTTCCTGGCGTAGCTACGGGCACTTCTACCCGCACCAAAGGCATTGGAAAAATTACAGGTACAGTGTTGGAAGAGAAAGAAGGCGCAGTCGTTGAATTTTCTACCATTTCGCTTTATCGAGAGGAAAAATTGATAGACGGAACGCTTGCTGATAGCAAAGGAGATTTTGTCCTCAATGAATTGATTGACGGCAATTATAGATTAGAAATTTCTTTCATTGGTTTTGAGAAAAAAGTAGTAGAAGACATCCTCGTTGAGAAAGAACGAAACGTCAATTTAGGAGAAATTTATCTTGTAGAAGATATCAATGTACTAAAAGAAGTAGAGGTCACTGGGCAGCGATCACTGATTGAAGAGCGGGTCGATAGGCTAATTTTCAATGCAGAGCAAGACAAAACGACGAGAGGTGGCGATGCGGCAGATGTGCTGCGGAGAGTGCCGATGCTTTCCGTAGATTTGGAGGGTAATGTTTCCCTCAGAGGTAGCTCCAACATCACTGTTTTGATTGATAATAAACCCTCCACGATTGTTGCCACTAATGTCTCAGATGCCTTGAAGATGTTGCCTGCCGATCTAATTAAATCAGTAGAAGTCATCACGTCTCCTTCCGCCAAATACGACGCAGAAGGTTCTGGTGGCATCATCAATATCATTACCAAAAAGAACAACTTGGAAGGATATTATCTAAATTTGGATACAGGTTTTGGTATTCGAGGCTCGAATTTGGGTTTGAATGGCAGCCTTAGAAAGGGTAAATTCGGAATGACCTTAGGCGGCTTTGGTAGAGCATTTTACAACGAATCCGAAAGAAGTATGACACAATTGACGAAGTCTAATAATACTTTGACAGAACAATCATCAGACTCAGATGATCTTGGTGTTTTTGGTCGCTACAACTTAGGTCTCGACTACGATATTGACAAAACGCAATTCATTTCAGGTGGCGTGCGATACGGCATTCGACGCTTCAGTATAGAAGAGTTGCAGACGACAGATTTATTTTCTGATAGTCAATTATTGCGATCAAATTTGAGAGATATTGACAGCCGTCGCTTTTCGGGCACAGTAGATTTGAACGTAGATTATTTGAAAAGATTTAGTCCTGGACATGAATTTAGCATTTCCACTTTATACAGCTATACGGATGAAAACAGTGATTTTACTTCTAACAATTTAACTGCCGAAGAACAAGCCTTCATCAATGGCATCAAAAACGATAACAACAATCTAAATAGAGAAATCACTTTCCAAACCGATTATATTCGACCCATTGGCGACAATCAAATTTTTGAGATCGGTGGAAAAGGCATTATGCGCCAAGTGAATAGCGAATTTTCTTACCTTTTCGCAAATTCAGAAGACGATTTTTTTCCAGACTTTACGCGCCCTGCTGGTTCACTAGATTACAATCAAGATGTCGCAGCAGCGTATAGCTCTTACACACTTGCGCTGCCTAGCAAATATACCTTCAAAGCGGGGGTGCGCTACGAAAGAACGTTCATCAACGCCATACAAGATGGTGAAAATATTGATATTCCCGACTACGATAACTTAGTACCAAGTGTCAATATATCTAAGACTTTTGAAAATTTTACGACAATAAAGCTGGGTTATAATCGCAGAATACAGCGTCCGTGGTTGCGTCAACTCAATCCAAACGTCAACCTCCAGAACAGCCAAAATATTGAAGTGGGCAATCCTGATCTTCGTCCAGAGCTCGCAAACAATCTCGAATTGGGCTTTAGCAAACTTATCAAAAGCACCTATTTGAATATATCTGTTTTTGGTAGAAATACAAACAATGCCATCAATCGAGTCCGCTATCCAATTGATTCCCTAGAAGGAGCAATTTTGACCACTTACGACAATATCGGTAAGGAAAGATCACTAGGCATGAACGTGTTTGCCAATGTAAACCTCAGTAAAAAGTGGACGATCAATGGTGGATTTAATCTGCGATATGCCGATCTAGAAGGGCAAGTGACTGGCATAGACGGCACGACGGTGTCCGCGACCAATACAGGTTGGAACTACGGTGGTCGCTTGATGTCGCAATACAAATTCAATGATGGCTGGACGGCACAAGCCTTCACTTTTCTGCGAGGTAGAAGAGTAGAATTGCAAGGGAATAGAGGAGGCTTCGGGATATATGCGATTGGTCTTAACAAGGATTTTAATGACAATAAAGGTAGCATTGGCTTTGGCTTTGAGAACTTTCTGCAAAGAGGCTGGAATGTCAGATCAGAATTGAATTCTGCGCTATTCACGCAAGAAAGTAATGTGCTGCGGGTGAATAGAAACGTAAAAATCAATTTTAGCTATCGTTTTGGTAAGATGGACATTCGCAAAAGTCGAAAGAAAACCCGTTCTGTGCGCAATGATGATTTGATGGGAGACAGTGATGGCGGCATGCAAGGTGGCGGCGACATACAGCAGGGCGGAGGTTCCACACCTAATCGCTCTAGAGGTGCAAGACCTTCCAGCAAAAGCGACAAACAAAAGAAAAATGCGACAGTAGATGCAGCTAAAGCTTTAGATATTGACTTCACAGGGCAGTGGAAAGGCATCACTCAAAGCCCCAGAGGAGAGCTAGCACTCACTTTTGATTTTAAGGTAATGGGCAGTACTTTGACGGGTAGTTTCACCACACCCAGAGGAAGCAAGGAGATTTCAAACGGTAAAGTAGAAGAAGGGAAATTCACTTTCGAGATGAGTTTCGGTCCGATGACTATGGTGCAAAATGGTATAGTAGTAGAAGAGAATAAAATCATTTTGAGCAATGATCGCGGAGAAATGGAGTTGATAAGAGTACAGTGAGGAAAGCCAATATTGTTTTTTACTTGCACTGTTAAAATAACAATAGAACGCGAGAAAATGCAGCAATTTCCCATATGCAGGCTTCTGGACAGTTTGCGAAGCCTAAGCATCTGCCTTTGAGGGTTGAGAGGCTTTGTAAACTTAGCTTTGCAAAAGTGAGCGCGCGCAAAGCTACCCGTAACTTTCGTAAAACATCCACACACTTGGAATTGCTAAAAAAAATGAATTGCATCCGTATTCTTTCTACCTTTGCGGCATGAGAAAAATAGACATGGCGCAACTTGATTTCAGCAAAGGTAATGGACTGATTCCAGCCATTGTTCAAGATGCACAAACGGGAAAAGTGCTAATGCTAGGCTACATGGACAAAGCTGCCTTAAAAAAGACTTTAGACAGTGAAAAAGTTACTTTCTACAGCCGCAGTAAGCAAAGACTTTGGACAAAAGGGGAAAGTTCTGGACATTTTTTGGAACTGAAAGACATGGCAATGGATTGCGATAGCGACGCACTCCTAGTCAAAGCACATCCACTCGGACCAACTTGCCACACTGGCGCAGATACTTGCTTTGAAGAAGACAATCGACAGGATAATTTTTTGTGGTATTTGGAAAGCATTATTCAGGAGCGCAAACAGCATCCCAGCGCAGATTCTTATACGGTACGCCTGTTTCAAAAAGGCATCAATACAATTGCACAAAAGGTCGGAGAAGAAGCCGTGGAGACCATCATCGAAGCCAAAGATAATAATCGTGAACTGTTCCTGAATGAGGCAGCAGATTTGATGTTTCATTATTTGGTGCTTTTGGTGGCAAAAGGGGAAAGTTTAGATGAAGTGGTAAAGATTTTGAAGGGGAGGCATGAAAAGGAGAGTGTGAGAAGAAATGAGAAAGTGAGAGAGTGAGAGCGTTTTTTTTACGATCTTAAAACTTAATTATGTACTGATCGTTACATAATGAGCAGGATATATTTCCTGTCTGCTTTTTAAATCAAGAAAATGTCCACATTAGAAGGAAAAATAGCCCTAGTCACTGGCGGATCGAGAGGTATCGGTGCATCAACTGCTCAATTGCTTGCGGAGCGCGGTGCAAAAGTTGCTATATCTTACAACAGTAGTGCAGACCGAGCTAATGAAGTAGTGGCTGCCATCCAATCAGCAGGAGGAGAAGCAGTTGCTATTCAAGCAGATGCCTCCGATAAAGAATCACCTGAAAAACTAATAGCAGCAGTAGTGAACCAATGGGGCGCAGGAATAGATATTTTAGTGAACAACGCGGGAAGATTCTTGACGGGCACACTGGCAGAAACGGGTGTCGAAGTCTATGAGGGGAATTTTGATCTCAATGTGAGAGGGGTTTACGAAACCACTCGAGCCGCTGTGCCGCACTTCAATGAAGACGGTAGAATTATCAATATTGGTTCTTCCGTTGCTAATTTTGCGTTTCCTGGCGCAAGTGCTTACGGTGCGACCAAAGCAGCAGTTGTTGGCTTGACGCGCTCGTGGGCGAAAGAACTCGCCGCTAAAAGAATCACTATGAATACGGTACATCCTGGTAGCATCAATACGGAAATGAATCCAGATGTACCAGAAAACGATTTTGCAGCTTATCAAAAAAGTCTAAATCCACTGGGTCGCTATGGTACACCTAGAGAGATTGCCGCGACTGTTGTTTTTCTAGCAAGCCCTGACGCTTCCTTCATTACAGGTTCGGAAGTGACAGTGGATGGTGGAATGACTGCCTAGCTGTATGTTAGAAAAAATATTTTGAGTTTAACCGCAGAGCTACGCGGAGTGTTTTTTCGCGGAGTTGCGCAGAGCCATACTTTGCGTAACTCCTCGGCATTTTCTTTGCGCCACTTTGCGGTTAAATTATTCCAAATAGCAAAAAATATGTTATGGCAAGACCAGTAACATTTGATAAATCTCAAATGATAGAGAAAATCAAAGATACCTTTTGGCAAAAAGGCTTTTCGGATACTTCTATCGCAGATTTAGAGGAAGCGACTGGCTTGAAGAGAACGAGTCTGTACGCCGCCTATGGCGATAAAATGAAGATGTATATGCTTTCGTTAGCAGCTTATAAAGAACAATCTGGTAAGTATTTTCAATCTATTTTTGAACAATCGGATAATCCCCTTGAAGGCATCAAAAACTTCTTGAAAGCATCCCTTCTTCGTCGAACGGAAAAAGGCTGCTTTCTGGTGAATGCGGGCGTAGAAAGACACCAGAAGTGCATCACTACGACCGAATTTATCAACAATAATACGGAAGAAGTATTGGAAAGCCTTGAGGAACAACTCTCGGCTGCACAAGCACAAAACTTACTCTCGCAAAATGTAAATATTCCACTGCTCGCTCAGCAAATTTTTGTCCTCAATTTGGGAGTGATGAGTGGTCTAAAAAGTGGCTTAAAAGAGACCGAATTATTCGAGATTATTGATGCAAACATCAATGCGCTGCTCTAGTAATGGACTACATCATCTGCTTGCGTGCTACCATATTTTCAGTAACTACTTGTCCGTCTAGCAGGCGAATAATGCGATCACCAAACTCTGCACAATATTGTGAGTGCGTCACCATCACAATCGTTGCACCTTCATCATTCAAATGCACCAAAGTTTTCATCACATCATTACCATTAGAGCTATCCAAATTACCCGTCGGCTCATCCGCTAGTATGATTTTTGGATTGTTGATGATCGCTCGTGCAACCGCCACCCGCTGCTGCTGACCACCTGATAATTGCTGTGGAAAGTGCTTGGCACGGTGCATCATATTAAGCTTTTCCAATTCTGCTTCCACACGTTTTTTGCGCTCTTTTGACCCCACCTTGGTGTAAATCAAAGGCAATTCCACATTCTCGAAAACGGTCAATTCATCAATTAAATTAAAGCTTTGAAAGATAAAGCCAATGTTTTCTTTGCGTAGCTTCGAGCGTTGGCGTTCAGAATACTTAGACACCTCATAATCTAGGAAATGATATTCGCCGCCATCAGGACTATCAATCAATCCTAGTATATTCAATAAGGTAGATTTTCCACAGCCCGAAGGTCCCATGATTGACACGAATTCGCCTTGCTTGATGTTGATATCGACTTCGTTCAAGGCAGTCGTCTTCACCTCGTCCGTGCGATATACCTTTTGTAGTGCTTTAGTTTGTATCATTGTTTGTTGTTTCTATTGTTTCACGATGAAAGAATCTTGGGGTGTTTGAATGCAATAAAAATTTTCAAAAAAAAGTGTCTAGGAGTAAGAGACTGGATACTCATTATATTAATTACTAACTGATGTTACACAAAACACCAAATTGCAAATGACACAAAGTGCCACTTGTTTACAAATCGTCGGGTGTCATCCTCACGCCTTAGGCGGACACGGTGAGGCAGACAGGTCGAACCCGACGATTTGTAGGAAAATTCTTTCAGGAGCGAGCCATATTTGAGCTAAAAGC
>JBCCRX010000371.1:0-6577 GCA_039201015.1 Bacteroidota bacterium
GAAATTAGTATATAGCTTGATTTCACAAATTTAATTATATCAAAGATACATAAAACACGTCAAAACAGAGTTAACTTATTGATTATCAGATATTTAATTTTTTGTAAAAATCGTGCTTCAAAAATTAAAACATACTCTTATAAAAGTGTACTTTTTTATCCCGAATGAAGTATAGATACGATTCTGTTTTGCATCAATCTTCTTCCTCGCTCTCCTCCTCGAAAGAGATATTTTCTTCATAACGATTGTGAATAAACAACATCATCAATCCAAAAACGACTGCTCCGATGATAAGTGCAATATTGATGAAGCCATCTACCGAAAAGGAAATCTTAATCAATATAGTTGAAATGATGAAGCCCGAGTTCCTTATTATCTTATGAAATTGGTGAGAATAGTAAAAAGAAGCCAGCAAGAGCAATACATCCACAATGATGAGTATGGTAAAAAACTCGTCAAAAAAGATGTCATTGATGTCTTTTAATTCAGCAAGGCTGTTTTGATAAGAATAAATGGCATCTGTTGCCCAGTTGAAAAAACTGACGATTGCCATAAGGAGTAAAGTGGGCACTAGAATCGCTGCAATTATTTTCTTCAGTTTTATAAAAGATCGAATATCCTTTGCAGTACCATCCTCTTTTTTAATGGAAACGTAGGTTCTTTTCTTGATCTGCTGATAGAATAAATAAATGAGAAAGAATAAAACGACGGAAGTTAAGATGTCATAAGTAAACTGCACGTCATCCTTGACTTCAAACCAATTGGAAGTCAATTCGATATTTGCAATATCCTTGAAAATTCGTCGTATTAAAATGAGCGTAATGATCTCGTACTGCTTGCCAATATATATGGTAATGGATTTGGGAAGGTAGAAAATAAGCAAGTAAACTTCATAGACTAGTATGAAAGAAAAAGGCGTGTAAATAGCTGCAATCGGATCTTTTGTGAATGCAGATTCTAATTCTATCCAGCCTCTATTGATCGAGAATATGACCAACAAATGAATGATGTAGCTAGCTATGGCGACCGATAGAATAACCCTTTCACTGCGCTCCTTCGTTTCTTCTGATAGGAGTCGATCGTAAGTGGCGTTAAATAACTGATTGATTTGCATATTTTCTTCTTCCTACTAATACTATTATAAGCTAGATTCTAGCTCCTTTGATATTGTAAAAATACCCGATTTTTTTCCTCACTTCTGCTTTTCAAAATCAGTACTTCAACCCTAATTTCGTATCTTAGTTCATTAGTTTGCAAATTTGAAGTCTCAAAGAATAAATACAAAAGGACAACACGATGGCAGGAAAAACATTATTTGATAAGCTTTGGGAAGCCCATACCGTTTCCGAAATTGAAGACGGCCCAACAGTGCTTTACATTGATCGTCATTTGATCCATGAAGTAACTTCTCCACAAGCTTTTACAGGTTTGGAAAAAAGAGGACTTCGCGTTTTTCGACCAGAACGAACCGTAGCCACTGCTGACCACAATGTGCCAACTTTAGATCAACACTTACCCATCAAAGAAAAACTATCTCGCTATCAAGTGGATACACTTACGGAAAACTGCAAAAAATACGGCGTGGAACTGTATGGACTCAATCACCCTTTCCAAGGCATTGTGCATGTAATGGGACCGCAATTGGGTTTCACACAGCCAGGTATGACCATTGTTTGCGGCGACAGCCACACTTCTACGCACGGTGCATTTGGTAGCATTGCCTTTGGGATAGGGACCAGCGAAGTGGAGATGGTAATGGCTACGCAGTGTATTTTACAACCCAAACCCAAGCGCATGCGCATCAATGTAGAAGGCACATTGAGTGAAGGCGTGGCCGCAAAAGATGTTATTTTGTACATCATCAGTCAAATCTCTGCAAGTGGGGCAACGGGCTATTTTGTAGAATACGCGGGTGCTGTTTTTCGTGATATGAGCATGGAAGGACGCATGACTGTCTGCAATATGAGTATCGAAATGGGAGCACGAGGCGGCTTGATTGCGCCAGATGAAACCACCTTTGAATATGTAAAAGGTCGAGAATTTGCGCCCAAAGGAGCAGATTGGGCAAAAGCATTAGCACAGTGGAAAATGCTCTATTCTGACGAAGATGCGGTATTCGATAGAGAACTGTATTTTAAGGCAGAAGATATTGGTCCGATGATCACTTATGGCACTAATCCAGGTATGGGTGTGGCGGTGACAGCAGCAATTCCAAGCTTAGAAAACGTAGAACAGAGCGAGCAAAGAAGTTTTGCTAAATCGCTAAACTACATGGGTTTCGAGGCAGGAGAAAGCATGATTGGTAAATCGGTGGATTATGTATTCATTGGTAGTTGTACGAATGGACGTATTGAAGATTTGCGCGCCGTCGCGAAGTTTGTGAAAGGCAAGCGAAAAGCCCCCAATATTACGGCTTGGATTGTGCCTGGTTCAAAGCAAGTGGAAGCGCAGGCTTATAAGGAAGGCATTGTAGATACATTAGAAGCGGCGGGCTTCAAAATGCGACAGCCAGGTTGTTCCGCTTGCTTAGCAATGAATGACGACAAAGTGCCACAAGGCAAATATGCAGTCTCTACTTCCAATCGAAACTTTGAAGGACGACAAGGGCCAGGTTCTCGAACGATGCTCGCTAGTCCACTGACGGCGGCGGCAGTAGCAGTAGCGGGTAAAATTGTTGATCCTAGGCAGGTATTGATGTAGATTGGTCTTGTCTGAGATTGCTTACGAGGCAAGAGCGTGATGTTCGCTTCCTTTTACTCTCGTACATCATAAACGCCAATCACTTTTGTATTCCAGGAACGAATCACTAGAAATTCGCGCTCTTTTTCCAGTGGAAATAGATTTTTTTTGTAGCGATTGATTTCTTGTTCATAGCGGTAATTGGTGATGTAATAATCAGCTTGTTTCACATCCCAAACCAATTCAATTCGATCGCGAATATCTTTGGGCAATAATCGAGCATTGGCATCTCCTGGGTAGTTAGCACTGCGCACTTTGATTTTTTCTTTATTCTCTCTTTCTATCAATGTCCGCAAAGCAGTTTGATAAGCGACGCCCCAATAATCAATCTCAAATCGACGCTCCAGATCATCGTCTGGCATCGTCATGTAGGTATGCTGATAAGGATGATTGCAGAGCATATAAACAAGTGTAAGGCTCATGGAAAGGAGCAAGATAATTTTCGGAAGATGTTGGACTAAGCTTCTTTGCTTATTTTTGAAATAATTGCTTGCCCGTACAAAGCCACGAATAGCGACGAAAAGCAGTGCAGGATAGATGAAGAATAAATGCCGCCAGCTATCATAGATCACGGATGCTCGCCAAACTACAATGAAAATGGGTCCTACGCAGAGTGCAAGCAGGACCAAATCGTAAAGCTGATTGGGGGAATTATAAAAAGCGAAAGAACGGCTAAAGATTCGTCTGAATAGTTGCTTCCAAATTTGATAGAAACCGACCCAGAAAAAAATCAGATACACCAGTGGCGTAGAAAGATGAATCCAAGCCAAACTGTAATGCCACGGCACTTCTTGTGCATTGATCCAGGTATTGAAATAGAGCATATTCCCACCCCAATTGTATTTGGAAAGTAGTTCGAAAGCAGCTAGAAAATTGTGAATTGGATTTTCCCAGAGATAAGGCCAAAGGGCAATACTGAAGGCACTTGCGAGCAGTAAAAATAAAGCTAGACTAAGAAGGTGTACTGCTCTAAACCTCTTTCTTTGATGAAACAAATCAATTAGGAAAAACAGAATAGTCAAAAAAGGAACGATCACACCCATCAGTCGAGCATTGATAACTAAGGCACAAGCGATTGCGTGCCAAATTGCCCATTTCCCGTTCTTTGCTTGCAAAAAACGCAATAAGGTGTAGATGGAAATGATGTAGCACGGCAAGAGAATCAGGTCTTTGGTATTGAAAAAAGCATTGCCGAAGATACGCGGACTTAAAACCAACATTGCTGTGCCAAGAAGAGCAAGCTGCCAGGAACGAAAGCGAAATTTCAACGTTTTGTAGAAGAAAATACTACTTAAAAAGAAGAGTAGAAAAACACTGTAATGCCGTAGCAGTGTGATGTCGCGATAGTCTTCCAATCCCAGTTGTCGCTGTATCCAAAAGCAAGTCATTTGGAAAAGCGTACCATGAAAATTGTATTTATAAATTCGAAAGGATTCTTCTGGCTCTAGTTTTTCCCAATCTAAATTCCATTTTTCGCTTACGTAGTCCCAAGCAACCCGTCCGTGCTTGCGCTGAATGTCTTCGTCCCAAGAAATCCCATAATCTGGAACGATCCATAAACCAATAGCTAGCAAGAATAAAAAAAATAAAGGGACTAATCGCGATTCTTGTAAAAAATGGTTATTCAAAATCAAGTTTTTGTCAACACTTCAAATTGGTAACTTCTTCTACACTCAGTCCCGTGGCTTGTGCAATTTGCTCATCAGATAAAATTCCCATTTTTTTCAAGGAACAAGCTGTATCTATTGCTTTTTTGTACTCGCCTTTCTCCAGTCCGATCTTTTCTCCTTTCTCCAGTCCGATCTTTTCTCCTTTCTCCAGTCCGATCTTTTCTCCTTTCTCCAGTCCAATCTTTTCTCCTTTCTCTAATCCAGTTTTCTCTCCTTGTTTTTCCCCTTCCTCTCTAGCAGTCACAAGAATATCTTTCTCCCGTTCCAAATCAATAAGATAATTTTCGTAGGCTTTTTTCTCTTTTTTATTCATATTCAAAAGGGCTAGTTTCTCTGCTGCTTTGTCGATGTTTTTCGCACTAGAGCCTTCTTTTATCTCATTATTCTTTATCATGTATATCCATTCATCAATGCGTCTTTGTACGATATTAGAGTATTTTTCTACTCTTATCAAATAGTATTCTGGAAAGATATTTTTTTCTACAAATCGGTAACTTTTTTCTCCATTAAGCGCAATTTCTTCCTTCCTTTTAATGATTAAAGGTTTGCCATCATTCATTCCCAAAAACTGCGTCGTTCCGTGATACAGATAATCATCTCCTCTACCCAAATTGAAGAAAAGTACACTCACAGAAATGACTTTGTATATATTTTTATATCGTTGTCCACTACCAATATGTTCTATTATAGATTTACAAGTGCCAAACAACAAACGCTCCAAATAGTCGGTCTCTCTAGTCGTCTGGACTTCGATAATGATGCGCCGATCCTGCGAATCCTTGACCAATAAATCTACCCGATTGAATTTCTCGTTTTCCTTTTCTTGTCCTCCTTCTTCACCAATCAGTTCCAGTATTTGCAGATCATCTTCCTCTAGCAAGGCACCTAGAAATCCTTCCAAGACGTCAAAATTGGCGCGATCTCGAAGGATGTATTTAATCGCCCAATCAAATCGAATAAGCTGTTTCGATTCGTCTTTTGTACTCATAATCTAGTGTTTTTTGACTGATGAAATTTACAAATGTGTTTGATGCTTCTGGGAGGAATTTGAAATAAAAAGCTCGTATTTATACATCAAAGATACAAATTTTACTACTGCCTAGACATAAGAACAAAGCCTCGCACATTGTTAATGCCAATTTAAAAAATGACATAAAAAAACTAATGTATTGTACTAAGGGTTTATTTTTTGGATAGCAGCGGTTTAATTTCATCAAGAGAAATCTACAAGCAATTATTTTTCAGGAATTTACATCGCTTTTTATCCTGAAAAAAACAAAAAATAGATGAAAAAATTAATCTATATCATTCTCTTTTTGGGTCTTCAAGTAGTTGCCTTCGGACAACTAAGCACAGTAAAAGTAAACGGACAAATTGTTCGATTTATGATAGACGAAAGAGGCGATACGCTCTTCCTTTCTACTTTGGATGATATGTCTATTTCTTCGCCTAGAGAATTTGCGAGTCGAGAAGAATACCTGCGCTATCGCCGCTACCAAATCTACGCTGCCAAAGTTTATCCTTATGCCAAAGAAGCCATTAGAATATTCACAGAAGTGGAGGAACAAGCAGAAGGTTTGAAGAAGAGAAAGCGCAAAAAATTCATGAAACAAAAAACAGAAGAGCTAAAAACAGAATTTGAGACGCCACTGCGAAAACTCACCAAAACACAAGGCAAAATTCTAGTCAAAATGATTGAAAGAGAGCTGGATACGCCTATGTACAATTTGATCAAAAATCTTCGAGGCACTTTCACCGCTTCCTATTGGAATACCTTTTCAAAGTTCTATGGGCATCGACTCAAAAACGGTTATGTGAGAGGAGAAGATCCTATTATGGATGCCGTTTTGGATGATTTGGAGTTGTCTGATTAGTCAAAATTATACAATTGGTTGAATTAGATTCATTCTTTTCTCCTTCACCCCTTGTTCGCCGCCATCGAAGATGGCGGCAGATAGGTTTTTTTGAAGCTCGAAATTCTAAGGAATTTCGAGCTTCTCAAAATTAAAATAAACTTATTTTAGCTCTAAATGATTTCATTTGGTCGAGTATCTTTAGAAAGATATCGCCAACTATTAAATTTCGTTTGTTTTCGTTTAGAAGGACGTCAGCCTCACGCCTAACCGTGTCCGCCTCAGGCGTGAGGCGTGACGCCCATATGATTTGAA
>JBCCRX010000372.1:0-6543 GCA_039201015.1 Bacteroidota bacterium
ATCTATAATTATGAAATTCGTGACAGGGTAGTAGAAACTTGTGCTGCTCTTCATAATCTAAGGCTGAGGAGTAGGAAAGGCTACAAACGTAACGTTCTTTTCAATCCTGTTTAAGCTTTTCAATTTTGCGAATAAAGTCTAATGCTAGCCTTATATTTGGCGCACCGCCCAAAATTTAAGTGATTTTCTTTCCTCTAACGAGGTTTCAGTAGTTATGGACGAACTGAAAAAAGACATGAAGCAGTATTCACCTGAATACGTTCAAAAAACCATTACTTCAAACCTTTCAGTTGACAAGAATGCTGATGCTATCGAAGGTAGTTACAGAGATACCGTTTATCAAGATAGATATCAAGATACTGCTTATGATGACCACTACAAGGATACTGTCACTTATAGAGACGGCACGAAAAATTAAGTTCGTTCATCTCAAATTAGTTGGAGTTATTTGAACTCGTCAAAATTTCATACAAAAGCCATGAACCATTTGAATTGATTGATGCAAATGGTTTATGGCAATTTCCTTTTCTCGGTCGTTAAGTAAGATTTCAATTTTTATTAATCCTTAAATAAAAAATTATGGACAATCGCTTCAATAACATACGATGTGTTATAGTAAAACTTACCAATAGATGTAATATCAGATGTGAATATTGCTATGAAAATATTGTTTCAAAGGGTGTCAATATGAAATCAGAAGTGTTTCAAGACATGGTGGAAACCTTTTTACAATCTACTAACGAGAAAAGTGTTTTATTTATACTTCATGGTGGAGAACCCACAATTTTACCAGAAAATTGGTTTGAAGAAAATTTGCAAAAAAGTTACGAATTAGGAGAAAAGTATGACAAAGAAGTAGAATTTTCAATCCAAACCAACCTTATAAAAATTAGTGAAACCAAACTAAAAATTTTCAAGAAATATAATGTTGGTATTGGTGGAAGTATTGATAACCCAGATTTTTTGACCGAATCATTAAGACCTTTGGCAAATAAGGCATTGAACACATACAAAAAAGCAAAAAAACTTGGAATTAGAGTTGGAATTTTATCTACAATAAATTCTTCCAACTTAGATAAAATGAAAGATTTTTGTAGTTGGTTACACAACTCTCTGAATGTGAACCATTTTAAAGCTAACTTAGCATACTCCGTTGGTACAGGTCTTGAATTATTAGTACCTGATGCAAATTCCTTTTTTTTAGCACAAAAAGATGTGATTAAATATATGATAAGTAATGATGGTGATTTTTTAGAGGAAAATTTATCACAAGAAATAATCCGATTTATTGAAAATTATAAAGGAGGAAAAGATAGAAAATCATCGTTGTGCGGAGATAAAAGATGTGGGGCTGGAAGTAAAGTTGTTGGCGTTACTCCACAAGGAAATATTCTTCCATGTGGAAGATTTGCGTGGGATGATGACAAATATTTTTTAGGTAATTTATCAGATATAGATGAAGAAAAAGAAAATAAGTTTCTCAAAAAATTAGATACCTTCCATGAAGCAAATCCAGAAAATTGGAAATATTGTAATGATTGTGAAGCAAAAGACATTTGCGACTTTGGGTGTCAAGGTTTCATAGTCCGTTCAATAAAGAAAATTAATATTGAATGTCTCCCAACAAAATTACGATTTAAATACTACCAAGAAAATATAAACGAAATCCAAAAACTTTACGAGAAAATATGTGCTCAGAAAAAACGTCATGCTATGACTCCTTTCGAGCAAAAGCTATCCAAATTAAAAGGAATGATACCTGTTGAACACCATAGTCTGTTGAAGGAGAGACTAATGGAGTTCATTCCAAATTAAATGAAAAAAATGAAAAGAAAGCAGCCGCTAACACAGCATAGCCGTCCATAGCCAGCAAAAGCTGGCTACGGCGGCTATGCGAGACCGTTAGCCTGTGAAAAAACCTAAGCCTCTCATGGGTAGGTATCTGAAAAAAACTCTGTGTGGACGATTCTCAGAGCTTGAATTTTAGTTTTTTCATGGACTGCCGCTGTCCATAATAAAAAGAAAAAAATAGATGAAGCGAAGTGAAACCAAAATATTGATTCTCTTAATTTGTATTGTAATTGCCTCATGTTCAATGAGCAAAAAAATAGTTAGCAATTCCAAACTGGAGACTTGTCTAAAACTCGACCCAACAAATTATCACAATGCAAGATTTAACCCGAAATGGATTTCAGCAAATGGAATAAAAAAGATAATCGAAAGAGAATATTTAGACGGAAGAAATGGAAAGGTTCATACGGTAAGTGTTTTCTATTACAATTCTGACGGACATAAATTAACAAGATATGCTGGTCTGAGTTATCCTAAAGATGACTCTCCTAATGAAAAAGATATATTTTCAAGGTGGGATTATGAGTATGCACTTCAAGATTCTTTTCTAATTCAAAAATCTAAAATTGTTAGATTCCATAATCAAAATGGAAAAATGGAAAAGCCCGATACTTTGGGAATGGGAATAAGTAGTTTGAATTTAAAATCGGCAAAGGTTCTCAAAAATGAAGAAGGCAATATTATCAGAAGATACAAATACGATAATCAAAATCGATTAACTGAGGTAATTGATAAAGAAGGAAAATCAATGTTCAAATTGAAATATTTATCGGATAATAAAATAGAGGTTGAAAAGTATTCTCAATGGAAAAAAGAGTATAAAAAATCTTGGGCAATGTTTAATAAGAAAGGTCAAATTGTCAAAAATTATAATGAATCAAATTCTGCAACTCATGAATTTTTCTATAACGAGAAAGGTGAATTGATAGAGGAGAAATCATATTTTAAAGGGAAAGAACCAAACTATTTTACCTACGAATACATAAAATGAAAAAAATCCCTGCTCGCCACTACCTCCATCATAAAACGAAATGCTAGCTACAAGGTTTTTCGTTGTATGCTGACCAAAGTAAAAGGACTCCTGTCCGTAGTTACACCTGTGTACAGCATAAGACGGACAGGGGTCCTAAGCTTTTATCCGTGTACAAGCTAGAGCTTGTAACGAGCAGCATACGTTGTGCGCGAGCAGGGCTATGATACGGGCAGCAAACACCGAAAGTGCGCCGAAAATGGCATTGTGACTTACGTCGCACCACGCCAAAAGAACACCTCCAAAAAAGACCCTGACTTTGTCAAAGCAAAATTTGAGTACGATGAAGACCAAGACCACTAGACTTGCCTCCGAGGCAAGCACTTGACCAGCAACGGCAATTGGTACAAAAAAAAACGGCGGTAGTCCACTTCGACAGCCCTATCAAGTCAAAGGCTATAAACTGCCCTTTGCAGTATGCAATGCTTGTCCAGTCAAAGAAAAATGTGCGGGCAAGGACAACCTAAACAACTCCAAAGGCAGACCCATAGAACGCTCCGAATATGAAGACGACTTGCAAGCCAATCGAGCGCGCGTAGCAGCTTGCAAGGACTACTACTGCCAGCGGCAAGCCATTGTGGAACATCCATTTGGCACTATCAAAAGAGGCTGGGGCTTTGACTACACTTTGCTCAAAGGCTTGGAAAAAGTAGATGCCGAGTTCGCCCTCATTGCCACTTGCTACAACCTGAAAAGAGTGACGAACCTCTTTGGCGTGCACATCTTACTGTAGAATCTAGAAACCTTGAAAAAGCAAGGCAAATCAGTATTTTCCGCACTTATTCATCGCTTTTTAAGCGATTGTAAGCCGTTTTTTCTGTCAACACAAACGCGCTTGCCCGAAGCAACAAGCCCACTAAGTCCGCTGCATTTGCCGCTGTGGGCTTTTTGAGCTATTTTTGAGTCGCTATTTTGAATTGAAGGTGGTTTTTTCACGGACTGCCGTTGGCATTCATTAAAAAACTAGAAATATGAAGCAAATAATTATCATAATATTTATTTTATCAAATGCCTATATTAATGCTCAAAATGATGAATGGCATATAACAACTCAAAATAACAAAAAACCGCATACAGGTATTGCTATGTCCAATGGTAGAATTGGAATGCTAACATCTGCTGAACCGTTTAGAATTAAGCATACTGTTTTGAATAATGTTTTTGATGTAGACCCCGTACTTAAAGTTAGCCAAATAGTACATGGAATGGATTTTGGAAATTTGGATGTATTTATAGACGGAGAAAAAGTAACTTCTGAAAACATCGTCAATTGGACTCAAACTATTGACATGAAAGAAGCAGCATTTACAACTCATTTTGATTATAAAGGAAAAGCAAAAATATCTTGTACTATTTATGCACTTCGCAATCTTCAATATACAGGATATATTGATGTAAATGTTTCCGCATTAGAAGACATTGACATAGAAGTGATTGGGAAAATCACAACACCAGCACCGTATCAAAATCCGCAAAATACTTATGAAGTATTGCGAGATGTAGAAACGACTATGCCCATTTTGCAGTCAATAGCAAAAACACCGTTTGGAAAACATACGGTTGCGACATCTGGTACATTTGTCTGGCATCACATTAATTCCTCAAGGGAGCATCAACGTCCAGAATTAACACACAAAATTGTTTCCCCCTATGAAAACACTCTTTCTTTTGAATATGAAATCAAAAAAAGCAAAAGCTTAGAATTTGCTTGGACGGGCGCAGAATGTACCACCGCTAATTTTTCTGATCCGAAATCTGAATCAGAAAGAATGGTCATTTTTAATCTACTAAATAGCCGTGAAGTACTTTTGGGAGGTCATAGGGCTTTATGGGAAAATCTTTGGGAAGGTGATATAATTATTGAGGGGGATTTAGAATCACAACAAGATGTTCGATTAGCGTTGTATCATTTATATGCTTTTGGTAGAGGTGACTCGGATTTGAGCATTGCCCCTATGGGATTATCTCTTCAAGTTCCTTACAATGGTCATATTTTTTGGGATACCGAATTATGGATGTTCCCACCCCTACTTTTACTTAATCAAGATATTGCTCGCTCTTTGGTTAATTATCGTTCTGATAGACTGGAACCTGCGAAAAAAAGAGCTATCAATTATGGCTTTAAAGGGGCGATGTTCCCGTGGGAAAGTGACGATACTGGTGAAGAAGCCACCCCTCCTTTTGCCTTAACTGGACCTTTTGAGCATCATATTACCGCAGATATTGGGATTGCCTTTTGGAATTATTACCGTGTGACGAAAAATAAAAAATGGTTGGAAGAAAAAGGATATTTTGTAATGAAAGAAGTCGCTGATTTTTGGATTAGCAGGGTAACTAAAAATAGGGACGGTAGCTATTCCATAAATAATGTGGTGGGGGCAAATGAATTTGCTCCTAATGTGAATGATAATGCGTTTACTAATGGTGCAGCAATAACCGCTTTAAGGTTTGCTACTCTAGCGGCAAAGGAGTTGGAAATTATTCCAAATGCAGACTGGGAAGAAGTTGCAAATAATATTAAGATATTAAAATTTCCTGACGGAACGACAAAAGAACATACTGATTATGACGGTGATAGGATTAAACAGGCAGATGTAAATTTATTATCTTATCCTCTAAATATTATTAACGATAAGGAAACGATTTTGAAAGATTTGAAATACTACGAACCTAAGTTGGCAAAGGAAGGACCTGCAATGGGTAAGTCTATTTTTGCCGTTCTTTATGCTCGTCAAGGAGATGTAGATAATGCCTTCAGGCTGTTTAAGGAAAGTTATATACCTAACCAACAAGAACCATTTGGTGCACTTTCAGAGACGGCGACAGCAAATCATTCCTATTTTGCGACAGGAGCTGGCGGAATGCTGCAAACAGTATTGTTTGGTTTTGGGGGCTTAGAAATTACAGAAGAAGGAATTATTCAAAGAAATCCAATACTTCCTAAACAATGGAAGTCCCTAACTATTAAAGGCATTGGATTAGATAAAAAGACATATCGAATCGGAGAATAATAAAACGAAATGCCAACAAAGTATCATCGTTCATTATCAGCAAAAGCTGCCAACGCCGTCGAAGCAGCAAACCAAATGCAAAGCACTTTCTTGAATAACCAAGAAGGATTTGTAAAACGAACACTTGTAAAGGGAGAAAATGAATGGACAGATATTGTTTATTGGGAAAGTCCCCAGTCAATACAAAATGCGATGAAAAAGGCTGAATCTTCTCTTGAAGTCGCACCTTTTGTGCAGATGATTAATTTTGAATCTGTAAATCAATGCTTCGGTAAGTTTTTGATTTTTTAGAAACATCAAAGGTGTAATAAATTGATTATCAATAATTTATAAAAAATTTCCGAACTGTTGTAAATATGAATTTATCGGAAATCAAAATGAATATGAATTAATGCAGATTGACGAAATAGAAAAAATTATTCTTACAAGATACGAAGGAGTTAAAATAAAGGACGCTTACGCTGAGCGTTCTTTGTTTTATAATCCAGAGAACAAATTACCAAACGGAGTATATTTCGTTACGATTAAAAATAGAGACGGCAAGAATGATGTCAGCAGTAATCTTAATCGAGAAAATATATTTAGGGTAAGTTTTCCGCTAACTCCACTATCTTATAAAAGTATGTTTGGCGAAAAGCCATCAAGACCTCA
>JBCCRX010000373.1:0-6530 GCA_039201015.1 Bacteroidota bacterium
AAACAAAATACTGTATGAGCCAAAACAAGGTGCTAATCAGAGCTGAAGCTTGGCCCAGCCCGTGAATAAAAGCTTGAAAAACAATACTTAGGGCGAGTTTATTTTGTTTAGTCTTTTTGGTGCTTTTGCAACGCTAAAAAAGAAATTCAGTCTTGGCTTTCTTGGTTCTTTTTGTGCTAAGACAAAAAGAACATGTTGTTTCCTGAAATCGTACAGCTAGATCACAAAAATTTTCAAAGAACCTTTTATTCCTTTAAAAACGCAATAAAAAAACGGGAAATAAGTTCTCTTCACAGACTTACATCCTCGGCTTTCCTTTGCTAGTTTTCTCCATTGTTTTTAGCATTTCATCAACCGATTTATGCGTATCAATATTCGACTGTCATTTGCGTTTTTCTTCCTCCTTTCCTACTATTTCTTATCCGCGCAGTATGAAGGGAACACACCTTTTGTACATGAAAAAGGAGGACTAATTATCAACGAAATTTCCAATGGTCCGACTGGCACATTGGGCAATCGCGCAGAGTACATAGAACTGCTCGTTATCGGTGCAGCCAATGCACCCAATGCACCCGTCAATTTGGAAGGCTGGATCATCGACGACAATAATTTTCCCACCCAACTCAATGCACCTACCCAAGGTTCTGCCCCTGGACATTCTAGTTTTGGAAGTTGCTATAGTGCTGTACCACCTGGGTCTATCATTGTCTTTTATAACGAAGATGATCCCAATCCTGCTTTGCCAGCCGATGATCCTTTGGATAGCAACAATGACGGCGTATATATTGTATCACACAACGATGATTGCATAAACACATGCAACAGCAATCCAATTTCTCCTAACACTAGCCCCGATCCTAATCCCAATTACTGCCCTTGCTCTGACCCAAGCATAGAACGAGATGTATGGGCATTGGGTCTAGCAAATGACAATGACATGATTCAAATAAGAGATCGCTGTGAAGTGGTGAATCATGTCATCTATTGGGATGCGCTTCGAGATATCAGGATAGTAGAAGACATTGAAAACAGTCCCGTCAAAGTAAAAATTGATGGTAATCAACGCCAAAAAGTCATTCGTTTAGTCAATACAGTCAGCAATGATTGGAATGATATTGCCAATTACGATAAT
Organism: Bacteroidota bacterium; assembly: GCA_039201015.1. Classification (GTDB taxonomy): domain Bacteria; phylum Bacteroidota; class Bacteroidia; order Chitinophagales; family Saprospiraceae; genus JAAUTG01. The sequence goes on from JBCCRX010000373.1 coordinate 1,133, forward strand.
CCAGATGTAGCGGGGAATGAAAGTCCAGGAAGCGCAAATAGTGCTGCCAATCAACTGTTAGTCAATCAATTGCGCAATGGTGCTTTTGCTTACGAAGGCACTATTTACGATTGTGAAGATACAGATGCGGGTGATTTAACGATTCCCAACAATGCAGGAACGGATTTACCCATTGTCATTACAGAAGGTGATGATATTGGAGCATTTGGAACAGATTATATACGAGCAGATGAAAACGAGCCCGATGCTTTAGACTTCGTTTTTGAATACGCCTATATTCTCACCAATGATGATGCACCAAACTACACCATAGTGGACTTCAACACCACAGGGGATTTCGATTTCAGTCAATACCCAGTTGGGGAATATTTGGTTTGGGGATTTTCTTATATCCAAACCAATGGTACCATTCAGGTCGGGCAATACTTGGCTAGCGTAGTGACCAGCATACAGGATATTTTGGACTACGAAGAATGCGGTTTTGATGCCAATTTGGATAATTTGAACATTACGGATGAAGTCGTTCGCATCATTATCGAGCCGCGTCCTTGCTTTGATCTTGAAGTAATAAAAACCGACAATACTTGCCCGAACGAAACGAACGGAGCAATTGAAATCACGATGAATAATCCCGTACCGCCCGTCACCATTGATTGGAATGTAGATGAACTGGACGGACAATTTGAAGTCGATGGCTTACAAGAAGGTACATTCATTTTTGCAATCACGGACGGCGAGGGCTGCGTTTTTCAAGATACTTTGAGTATAGAAACGTTGAGCGATTTACCTACACTGGATGTGAGTTGGGAAGACAGCGTTTGCGAAAATGACTGCAATGAATTAGGGCTGAATCTGAATGGAATTGCACCTTTTCAAGTAGTTTATAATCTAAATTTAGGAGCGATTGATCGTAATTTTCTAGTAGAGACCATGGGTGATTCGACCTTACAAATTTGTCCTGCCGATTTTGCCCTGCAAGCTGATGATCTTTTCAGTGCTTCTTTCATCATTGTCCGAGATATGGTTTGTGTGGATACGTTGAACCAAACTTTTGTAACGACCGTTTTGCCTGCCGCTACTTTCGATTTGAATACAACGATTTGTCCTGACGAAAGCTTAGAAATCAATGGAACGACCTACAATGCCAGCAATTTGAGTGGGCAAGAAATACTGCTTGGAGCAGGAACAAATGGCTGCGATAGCATCATCAATATTGATTTGACTGTTGCGCGTATTGATACCAATTTCTTGAATCTCAATCTTTGTGCTGGCGAATCTCAAGAGATCAATGGAACGCTCTATGATGCCAATAATTTAAGTGGAATCGAAGTACTTTCCAATGTCAGCAGCACCGCCTGTGATAGCATTATTGTGGTCAACGTCAATTTGCTGGAAAGAGCAGAAGGGAATCTCACCATAGACTTATGCGAAGGAGAAAGCGAAACTTTCAATGGAACGCTCTACGACGAGAACAATCTCACAGGGCAAGAAATTCTTTCTAATGCTGCTGCGAGTGGCTGTGATAGTATCGTCAATGTCAACGTTAATATCATCGAACTTGCGAATGGCAGCTTTTTTGAAACGCTTTGTATAGGCGAATCTATCGACATCAATGGCACGATCTATGACGAAAGCAAGCCTGTTGGAACAGAAATCATCCAACGAGCCAATGGCTGCGACAGCATCGTGGATATTGCACTCACTTTTTCGCCTATCATCATGGCTGCGCTCACGGGCAACGCCAACGTCTGCAATGGAGAAAATGCGACCTTGACTTTTCGTTTTAATCAAGTAGGTGCATTTGATGTGGTCTATCTGGAAGGTGGCGATCCAATAGAATTGAACAACATCAGTGACGGACACACCATATCCGTTGCGCCCACTTCGACGACGATCTATCGCATTGAATCGGTGAGCAGCAATGATTGGGATTGTATTGAGATTGGAGAAGAAGCGCAAGTCATTGTCAGTGATTTGGATGCAATCATTCGATCCAGAAATGTGAGTTGTGCAGGAGAAGACGATGGACGCATTGAAGTGGAAGTGAGCGGCGGGGCAGCACCGATACGCATTGAATGGAGCAATCGACAAAGTTTGGAAGTCATTGAAAATCTAGCGGCGGGGCAGTATTCCGTCACGGTATCCGACGCCGCCAACTGCGTGCTAGAACGCAACATCACACTGACCGAGGGCGGCACGGTGCAGTTTACAGCTGAGGTGACCGAACCGACTTGTCTGGGTGATTTGGACGGTCGAATTGTTATTGATTCCATTATGGGCGGAGAACGTCCCTACCGAGTTACTTTTAACGGAAGCGTTCAAAATTTTACGGACACGCCGATTATTTTCAGAAACCTCAACTTAGGCAATTATGAAGTGCTGATCGAAGACGCGAATGGTTGCGGTAATGCACAAATTATCGAAGTACCTGCTCCGCCTGCGCTCAGCTTGCAATTGGGAGAAGACCTACAAATCAATTTGGGCGATAGTGTACAATTAGTGGGATTGGCTAGCGGAAATATCGAAGCCATAGAGTGGCAACCTGCGAATATGCTTCGTTCGCCCGACTCTCTACTGACTTTCACGGCACCTACCGAAAATACGACTTACCAATTGCGTATTCGAGATGAAAAAGGCTGCGAAACCAGCGATCAGATTACTGTTTTTGTAATTGATGAACGTTCCATTTTCGTACCCAACGTCTTTACCCCCAACAACGACAACCGCAACGATTTTTTCTTCGTTTATCCAGATAGCAAAGTAGCAGCGATCCGTAAGATGCAAATTTTTGACCGTTGGGGTGATATGGTCTTTGAGCGCGCCAATTTGGTCATCGGCAAAGAAAACGAAGGCTGGAATGGCAGAATCAACAACGAGCGCGCTCCTTCCGCCACCTACGTCTATCGCATTGAAGTAGAGTATCTTACGGGCGAAGTAGAAGTCCTGTTTGGAACAGTGAGTTTGTTGTAGGAATTTTCCTAGTGTAAACTTCTGACTGCTAATCATTTTGCTCTCAAAAGGATTTTTTTAAGAAGAACATCTGAATTTCTATCAGAGTGAAAAATTTTCATCTCCAAAACTGCGCTACTAAGCAATCATCTTTTTTACTTTAGCCCCCATGAAAAAAGGTCAAAACGGATTCGTTGTATTTTTGTTGGCAGTGCTGGCATTGATCTTGTTGCACCTTAAGTTCGGCTGGCAAATCTTAGACCCGACACACACCAATTGGATGTTGGTACAATGCAGCGATGGCGTGGTGGGCTACAATGGCTGGGAACATTTCAAAGACGAAGCTTGGACTTTTCCGCTCGGAGAATTGACAACTTACCAATATCCACTCACTACCAATATTGGCTTGACGGATTCCATTCCTTTGATGTCTATTTTGTTCAAATTATTGCATCCACTTTTCGGCGAAACGGACTATCATTTCTATGGAATTTGGATCGCACTGAGTTTTCTTTTGCAAGCCTATTTTGCTTATCGCTTACTGAAAGCATTGGGCGTTCAGCAGTTAACTTTGCAGGTCATTGGAAGTGCTTTTTTCTTGCTTGCGCCCGTCTTTTTGCATCGTTTTGTACATCCTTCGCTTTCTATGCACTGGGCTATTTTGGCTTCCTTTTGGCTATATTTTGATACTGCTTTGTCCGTAAGAAAACGTTTGGGACTTCAGTTTCTTTTCACCGCTTTAATGGCTTGGACACATCCCTATGCGGCGGCTATTTTGCTGGGCTGTACGGCGACCTTGATTGCTAAATTGTGTTGGATAGAGAAGGTGTTAAATTGGAAAAAAGGCTTAGGACTTTTCCTAACAGCGATTGCTATGCTTAGTAGTTTATGGTATGTAGTTGGCTATTTCAACTCTGGTGCAGAACTCAACAACAATGATTTTGGCTTTTATTCCGCCAATTTTAATACCCTCTTCAACGCCATGGGACGCTCCCAATTTTTGGAGACTTTGCCATTGGCAAAAAAAGGACAATACGAAGGTTTCGGATATTTGGGTTTGGGGGTTTTGTTGATGCTTGCTTTGGCACTCTTTCTCAATCGAAAGTATTGGAAAAGAGTTAAAATAATTGCTTTACTGCCAATTTTGATCTTTAGTTTCTTGGCTACTTTCTACGCGTTCAGCGACGAATGGACATTCAACGAGTACACCTTCCTAAAACTACCTTATCCCAGTTTTCTTACCCAACAGTTCCGCTCTAGCGGGCGTTTCATTTGGATTATGCATTACCTGTTCATCGCTTTCTCTATAGCAGGAATAGCAAAAATGAAATGGACTACACTAGGCAAAACTGCCATCTTGCTTGCCCTGTTTGGATTGCAAGCCTTTGATATTCAGTCCCTTTGGAGTAGAAAATACGTCCGCCACGATGGCAAAAATTTTCAATACAAGGAAAAGCTATGGTCGCCAGCCCTCGAAGCAGCAGAACAAGTTATCACCTATCCGCCTTATGCTTGGGAATTTGTGAGTGATTGCGATCAAGCAAAATTGACGCACCTAGCCGCGCAGTTTGATAAAGCAATTACTTGTGGCAGAACTGTTTATGGCAGTTCAAAGCAGAAGAATGAATTCAGGGATTATCTAAACTTGCAAATTGATTCTTTACAAATTGAGGGCGAACAAAATAGCCTATTCATCACCAGCAGCCAATACGCTCCAAAATTTAGAAAGCTAGTGAAGACGGATGCTGTGAAGGCTTTTTTAGTGGAAGATTATCTGATTTTCATTCCTACAAAACTTTACCAAAAAGCCAATCTACAAGCCACTTATCCAGAACCGATTAATAAGCATCTTATCACACAGAACTTGGTAGAGTTTTTGGAAAGCCGCAAGGAGGAAAGTATTTTATTAAGCGTGAAAGATGATGCAAAAGAGGGCTTAGATGATTATGTCAAAGAGTATCTAGCGCGAAGAGGTAGCAACATTCATCGCCTTGCTTTCCGTGGAAGTTATGCTGCGATTTTGGAGCAAGACAGCATAGTCACAGAACAAATTATTGAAAATGATACTGCATTGATAGTCAATGAGCAAGATCAAATTTTGATAGCATCAGCGGGTAGAAAAGCAGGAAACTTTAGCCGCATTGAAGTCAATGGACAAAGCTATAGTCCTAATACGAGAGGCATCAATATCGTCGTATTGAAAAATGGAAAGGTCCAAGAAATAGCGACTTATGATACTTATCAGTCTATTTTTCATAGGACAAATTATTCAAGAAAAAGAAGCGATTCATGATAGATTAAAGATATTAGGCTCTAAATGATTTCATTTGGTCGAGTATCTTTAGAAAGATATCGCCAACTATTAAATTTCGTTTGTTTTCGTTTAGAAGGACGTCAGCCTCACGCCTAAGGCGGACACGGTGAGGCGGACAGGTCGAGTCCTTCCAAA
>JBCCRX010000374.1:0-6514 GCA_039201015.1 Bacteroidota bacterium
ATTTTTGATGCTTTTCACCCTTAAAATCCCTTGGAGCAACCAAAAAATCCACCTTAAAAGATTGGGTCTTCGGTTATTTTTGTGGAAAATGAAAAAAGTACTTTTTTCATTTCCCACTAGAAGGGGTTTTGTGGAGAGAGAAAATTACATAATTTTCTCTCTCCACAAAATTCCCCGATAAGCCAAAAGATTTTTTGGTTGCGACTCCATGTATGTCGATTTTATTTTTTAATTGATACTTATTCTTACTTCAAACACTTGCTGCTTGGCTTTTTAATGCCAAATCAAATTCTTTCAATTGCTTGCCGAGTATCTGTTCCTTTCGCATTTTCATATTACTTCCTAATCACCTCTACCCCCTCAAAAAAGAAAACATTCTGACTCAATCGCAAAGGTTGCTCACTAGCGACACTTATGTTTTTGAGCTGCAATTGCTTCGTTCGTACGTAAGGGAATTGCTCCTTGTAAGCATTGTCGGTCATATCTGGATTAAAATCACTAAAAACGAAAGTCGCTTGATAGTCCTCAGGAGGATCAGAGTCGTCGATGTGAACGTCCTCAATGATGATCTGTTCTGGCATATAGCAAGTATAGCCAAAATCATGTGAGCCAGAATACAAGCCGCTGATGAGTGCAATGTCGGTCTTTTTGCCTTTCTTTTTTCCTTTGGGCACGAACGTACAATTTCGGATGATGAAATTGCCTTGCCAAGTGCTCCCATAATCAGGGCGCAATTGAATAAAACCCCTTCCGCGTACCGTGGTATTTTCTACCGTCAGCGTCCCACTACCAATGGCATTGATGCCCATGTGCCCTAAGGTCGAATTGCGAATCGTGGCATTGGCAACGCCTTTGTGCGCATCGAACCTAGACAAAGTACAGTGGTCGTAGAGTAGATTTTTACAATAGTTTGAGCTCAAAATTCCCCAATACGTACGATCATCAATACTATTGGTCTGACTGCAATTAAGCAAGGAGACATTGAGCGCACGGTTGATGGATAAATCATAGCTTCCCATAGGAACGGATTTTCCTGCTGAGCCAATGGTTTTGTACATTTTATGCCCCGTCAGTGTTGTATTTCTGACGCTCACGTAGGCACAATCTTGGATGCTGATGAAACCTCGGTAAGGCGCACCCTGCTCCCCTTCTCCGATAATGCGGTGTTCCAAACTGTCAACGACAACCTTGGAGCGTTTGATGAGAATATTTCGACTGTGATAATTGTATTTTGACTCTGCTTGATTGGCAATAGTGGTGAAACGACCACCTGTAATGCTTAAAGTGTCTTCATCAATTGGCAGTGCCGTCGCATCCGTAAGCTGGTCAAAATCCCAAATAATGGGAGCATCCATATCCACCTTTCCATTTTGATCCACAATAAATATATCGGTTTGCGAAGAGCCGCTGTTTTGATTTCGTCCAAATCGGATGTAGTGCTTTACTTTGGTGTTGGTGACGGTAATCAAGCAGCTTTGAGATAAGGAAAGACCCACTTTCTCTTGATTTCTCTTTAGCGAAGAAAGCCCTTTTAATTTAAAAGCTTTCAGGCTAGACCGCACTTCAAAAATAGCCGCTTTACGATTTTCTAATTTGGTATCATCAATCAGAAATTGGGCTCTACCAAAATCGGTATCCGTCTGAATAATGGCAGTACGATCTTTTCCTCCGATGTAATAAGTATAGCCTTCATCCGCTTGCACGCGGAGGTCGTATTGGTTAGCAAAAGTATGGGTTGCTACAATTGCCTCTACATCGTCGGTTTCGCCATCTCCTTCTGCACCAAAATCGCTGTACTGTACGAAGCCTCTTTTTTTAAATTGAAAGACTTCTTTTTCGGATAACTTTTTAGTTTGTCCTTGTGCGATGATGCTAGCCATAAGTAATAAGAACAATAGATAGATAGATTTCATGATTTGCGTTTTTTATTTAATAACTCATGTTACGCAATAGTGTGTTTTAGTGCGAGAAATCTAGTAGCTTGTCAAAGCTACCGTGTTTTGAATTAGAGTGGCTGCCAGCCTGAGGCTGATACCCGACGATTTGTAAACAAGTAGCACTTTGTGCCGTTCGTAATTTGGTGTTTTGCGTAACATGAGTAAATCAAACGAAAAGAGTAAGGAATGACAAAAAAAATAAAAGGAAATACCGTCAAATGGGGCATTTTAGGCGTCGGGGATGTCTGTGAAGTCAAAAGTGCGCCAGCTATGCAATTAATCGAAAATGCGGAACTTGTAGCGGTCATGCGCAGGAACGGTGCAAAGGCAAAAGACTATGCCCAAAGACATGGGGTATCTAAATACTACGACGATGCCGATGCACTGATTAATGATAGTGAAGTAAATGCTATTTACATCGCAACACCGCCCCATGTGCATGCAGAACTAACAGAAAAAGTAGCCAAAGCAGGCAAACCAATCTATGTCGAAAAACCAATGGCAAGATCAGTGGCAGAGTGTGAGCGCATGATAAGGGTATGTGAACAGGCGAATGTCCCCTTATACGTAGCTTATTATCGCAGAACATTACCCAACTTCTTGAAGCTAAAGGAGTTGATCGAGTCAGGGGCCATTGGCGCAATTCGCTTGGTAAAAATGGAGTTGTACAAAACCGCTCAACCCGACATGGTGGCAAATACTGCTTCCAATTGGCGCGTGAATCCTGAAATAGCAGGCGGCGGCTATTTTTACGATTTAGCAGCACATCAACTGGATTATTTGGACTTTGTTTTTGGTCCTATTCAGTCGGTTGGTGGACAGGCTGCGAATCAAGCAAATTTATACCCAGCAGCGGATGTTGTTACGGCTCAGTTTGTCTTTCAAAATGGAATTCAAGGAGTGGGCAGTTGGTGTTTCACGGTCGATGAAAGCGCTGCTAAGGATGAATTGACCATTATTGGAACAACAGGACAATTGAGTATCTCCTTCTTTGGCGCACCCGAAATCATTTTAGAGCAATCAAATCCCAAAAGAAAGCAGCAATTCAGATTTGATTTACCCAAACACATCCAGCAGCCACTCCTTCAGACTGTCGTAGATGATTTATTGGGAAAAGGTAGTTGTCCAAGCACAGGAAAAAGTGCTATTCGAACCAATTGGGTGATGGAAGAAATCACTAAAAATTACTATAAGAGAATTTGAAGAATATAGCTTATTACCGTGTGAACTAAATAAGTTTGTATTTTAAGTAGGGGAGTTTGAGGGAGAAAAAAGGGTTTTAGAAAAACCCTTTTTTCTCCCTCACCCTTCTTTGCCGCCGTCGAAGACGGCGGCAGATAGGTTTTTTGAAGCTCGAAATTCTAAGGAATTGCTCGCTTCTCAAAATTAAAACAAACTTAGTTTACCATTACTTATACTCCATTCGGGATCAAAGAGTGTATTTTCTTTTTTGTTGATCGCGCTTTATGCCTGAGGCGGACAAGTTTGTTGAATCGTTTAGTCGTTTAACATCATCAGTATCAGTGGAACGTGAATAGGTATCCATCCACTTCTTCAAGTGTGCCTTCGGTTTTGTATCTTTACCGAAAGTACTTCTCGGTATGCAGCGCAAAAAGAAATTACAAATCGGGCTTTCCAATTTTCGACAATTCATTGATGAAAATGGCTATTTTGTAGATAAAACTTTGTTCGTCAAAGAGTTGATGGATTCAGGCTATCACGTTTTGTTGATGCCACGCCCGCGTCGTTTCGGAAAATCGCTCAATCTTTCGATGTTAAAATATTACTTTGATTATCAGGAGAAAGATACGCAAGCCTTATTTGAACCCTTTAAAATTTGGCAAGAAGACGAATTTTATAAAAAAGAGCAAGGTGGTCGCCCTGTGATTCACTTTAGTCTAAAAAGCGGAAAGGCTACTAATTTTGAAGAAAGTAAAGCAGCAATTTATTTAGTCATAACAAACATTTACAGCGAGTTTAGATGGCTGCTAGAAGAAGATGTATTAAGTAAAGATGAAGCAGAGAAATTTAATCAAATTCTACACGGTGAAGCAACTCCCACCTTATACGAGACTGGCGTAAAACAACTCACACGCTACCTCTACCGCCACTCTGGTAAGAAAACGCTTGTATTATTAGACGAATACGACGCTGCCATTCACGCTGGATTTTACTACGACTTCTACGACGAAATCATTGCTCTGATGAAGTCCATTCTGGGCAGTACTTTTAAAGATAACGATGCGCTTTACAAAGGCGTCATTACGGGGATTTTACGTGTTGCGAAAGAGAGTATCTTTTCGGACATGAATAATCCAGGCATCTTTACGGTCTTGAGTTCTGCTTTCGATGACCTATTTGGATTCACAGAGGAAGAAGTGAAAGTAATGCTGAATTATTTTGGTTATGGGGCAGATTTTTCTGACGTGAAATCATGGTACGATGGCTATAAGTTTGGCAATACAGAAGATATATACAATCCTTGGTCTATCATTAATTTTATTGCACTCTACGATGATGGATTTAGAAGTTATTGGGGGAATACGAGTTCAGATGACATCATCAAGAGCAGCATTGTAAAAAAAGAAAATGAAGATATTCGGGTACACCTAGAAGCTTTGATGAAGGGACAGACCATTACAAAGCAAATTGATCAAAATATCATTTTTGGAGATTTTTATCAAAACAAAGAAATCATTTGGTCTTTGTTGTTGTTTTCGGGCTATCTGACGCCAACTCAAGCATTGGGTTTTGATACTTATGAATTGAGAATCCCAAACTACGAAATCAAAATACTTTTCCGCAAAATCATATTGGGCTGGTTCAATAAAGACCTGAATGTATATCAATCTACCCTTTTCAAAATGACCAGAGCCCTCACCGAAAAACGTTTCCACGAATTTGAAGAAGCCTTCAAAAAAATAATGGGCGATACCTTTAGTTATTTCGATACCCACACCGAACCAGAGCGGGTTTTTCAAGCCTATGTCCTAGGTTTGCTCGGTATGCTGAGCGATGACTACGTCATTAAATCTAATAGAGAATCGGGCAAAGGCAGATACGATATTCTGCTGCTGCCCAAAGACAAATCACGCTATGGCATTATCATGGAATTGAAGCAAATCCAGAAAAAAGCAGCAACCAAAGCACAAATTGAAACGGCACTTGCAGCCGCACTTACCCAGATTCAAAACAAGCAGTACTACAGCGAATTGCTTGCTCAAAACATCACAGGGCGACTAGAAATCGCCGTTGTATTTGTGGGAAAGGAAGCGCATTTAAAGCATCAGTTGAGCTAGTAGCTGATGCTGTAGATTTTCTTTTTACCCTCCTACTTGAGTAATGGTAAGACCACTACAGATTTATTCGAATCGCTATTCACTTCTTGCGTTCAAGTGTTCTCGTCTTCATAATATTAATCAAATAGAACATGATTCCTTCCTCATTGCTATGCTTATTGATTTCAATTACGCTACCTTTTTTATCTTGATATACCTCAAAAGCTAGTTGATCGTAAGTTCTGTGACCAATAGACTTATAGCTCTTAGTCAATGTGCTTTTGATATTGCTAAAATGTGCTTGATTAGAAGTTGAATAGGTAAGTATCTTGTCGCAGGAATTGAAACTGATGATTTCTGCCCAATGCCATTTCTCATCGCCGATATAGTTTTGGCAAGCAACGAAGGTATTGAATTGACAATCATTTATTTTGTTGACAATTGCTTGTTCAGCTCCTTTTTGGTGTAAGCGATCCATCTTGCTAGAATAGGAAGATTTGGCTAAACGCCTGATCGTTGTGGCGTCCAGATATTTGCACTGTGCGCCTGCGGATAAAAAAACGATCGCACAGAACAATATGCTTATTGGTATTTTGATTAGCATGATTTTCGCAATTTTCATTTATTCTTATCCTGTTAAATAACGAATTATGATTTCATTCCAATCCTAAAAATAGGGTTCTGAATGATTTCATTTGGTCAGCATTATTTATGGAAGCTCACGTTTATCTTCAAATCATATGGGCGTCGAGCCCATATGATTTGATCAAGGTTTTAAAGGGAGAAGCGGCGAAATTCGCCGCTTCTACCTTTAAAAAACCTTAATTCGTTTGGAAGGACTCGACATCCTTCTAAACGAAAACAAACGAAATTTAATAGTTGGCGATATCTTCCTAAAGATACTCGACCAAATGAAATCATTTAGAGCCAAAAATAGATAACCGATTTTGTTATGGGTCGGAGAAAAAACACTTATCCCCAATGTTTTATAAGAACAGAAATCTGAACTTATTTCTATTTCTAAGGAACGAGGGATGAATAAACTGAGGTTCTTTGTGCGTCGTTCCTAATACACTGTAATTTAAGTCTTTTTAATTTTTAGAAGCAAGAAATTCCTTAGAATTTCGAGCTTCTAAAAAATCTATCTGCCGCCGTCGAAAATGGTTTGAGGGAGAAAAAAGGGTTTTATAAAACCCTTTTTTCTCCCTCAAACTCCCCTATACAAAATACAAAGAAACTTAGTTTAAGTACTTAGACAAAATTAATCTAGCTATTCAACTCGGCAGCATCGCGCTTGCA
>JBCCRX010000375.1:0-6488 GCA_039201015.1 Bacteroidota bacterium
ACTATGCCGAATTGTATGTGGACTACGCTGTTCTATGGTCGTAACCTGCGAAAGATAGCGATGCACAATATTATAGACCAACTTAGGATAAAGCGGTTTTCCCTTGTCCGTGTAAAATAATTCAGGATGATCTGACTTAGGAAAAGTTTCTTTTTTCAATACTGAAAACTGTCTGAGGCGTTCAGGCAAATCCTTCGTGAGTGGCAGAATGCGCTGCTTGCCCCCTTTACCACTTATTTTCAGAATAGCATTGGCGTAGTCGATATTTTTTTCTTGAAGCTGGATCAATTCTGAACGTCGCATGCCCGTCATGTAAAACAATTCCAAAATCAGTCGGTTGCGATGTCCTGAATACGTATTTGGAAAGTCGATTTCATCCAATAAAACGTTCATTTTGTCCTCTTGCACGAAATTGGGCAGGCGTTTCCCCATTTTTGGTGCAATCACCTTGAGCATTGGGTCTTTGTCAATGATTGCTCTGCTTCTCAAATACCTGTAAAAAGATTTTAGGGTGGCTAATTTACGTCGAACAGTCCTTGGTGTTTTGTCATTGTTGAGGAGGTGAACGATCCATGCTCGAACCTGCTTTCCTTCCACCAAAGCCAAATTGGTCTGTTCATAGTCTGCTGCCATAAAATCCGTAAATTGCTGTAAATCATTCGTATAGGCAATGATTGTATGTTGGGAAGCATGCCGTTCTACGCTCAGATATTCTAGGAACTTATTCTGATACATCAATGAATCTATTTATTTCTGCTCCCACAAATTAGGTCTTTTTCACAGAAAGTGCAAGTAAAAATTGGCTTAGTACACTGTAAATTAAGTTTCTTTGTATTTTGTATAGGGGAGTTTGAGGGAGAAAAAAGGGTTTTTCTAAAACCCTTTTTTCTCCCTCACCCCTTTTTCGCCGCCGTCTTCGACGGCGGCAGATGGGTTTTTTGAAGCTCGAAATTCTGAGGAATTTCTCGCTTCTAAAATTTGAAAAGACTTAAATTACAATGTATTACGTTTAAGGCGCGATTCAAAAGTGTCAATTAATTAGGTCTAGTCGCACTAGCAAAATATTTCATCGGTGTTATTAATTTAAAAGAGAAAGTGAGAACGTGAAACATTAACGCTCTCACTTTCTCACGTTCTATGGTAATGGCTTTGCTACCTTGGGAACATAGAAAGTATATTTTTGCAGGAAAAAACGCCTGTTCTGCACACATAGAAACTTGATATACAAAGCGAATAAAACAATTCAATATGAAACTCCTCCCTTTTTTTACTACAGTTTTCCTATTCACTGCTTGTTCTTCCTCCACGCTTGATGAACCCTTCGAAGAACGCTTTCATGAAGGCTACTACAAAAAAATGGCCGCAGAGAAAGAACTAGCACCCCTTGACCTGTTTTTACTCAATTACAGCATCGTTCAACAACGCGACTATTACAATTATGAAGTGGAAGGTAAGACCTATCGGGAGATATTAGAGCAAGCTAAATCATTTAATGCAAATGGATTGCCTGTGAAAGTGGGATACGACAAAAGTAGGACGGTAGAAAATCTCGCTATAAAAGTGCGTAATGATGGCTTCGGCACAATGCGTCCAAATCCCAAAACTTCTCGATTAGTAAAAGTCTTTCGCTTCAATGCCACCTACGTAAATGAAGGAGAAACCGACCTTGCTTTGCTCAATACGAGCTTCATCATCACGGGTCCTTTTGGAGAATACATCAGCACGGCGGGCTACGAAGTCAATTGTTTATTGCCCGCAGGCGAGCACGTGGAAATTCCTTTTCTCATGGAAGCTAGAACCATCCGTAATAATGTTCTGTACGACATCAACTATGAAATAGATCGAGTGGACTTGGACAATCTGATCTATAATTTGGATGTGGTGGCGAGTGGCTATACCGCAACAGAGGAAACGGCTTATTTTGATGCTTGCATTCAGCAAAGTAGCGCGCGCAGAACGCCCTTTGAAGTCATTGATTTTGAGAATTTAAACATCAACGAAATGTTGGAAACCAATGCACAAGGGGAATTTACTGGTTTCATGATTAAGGACACTTACTTAGAGCCAAAGGTGGAAGAAACAAAGACGATTAATTTGGGGCGGTGAATAGGATTGAAAAGTGCTAGTATTCAAAGTCAGTAGTCCTTTGAGAAGTCAGAAAAATATTTAAACAAAATGAAATCCACAACTTATTTTCCAACTCCTTCGCCTACATCAATTTTTGTATTACTTGCCATTCTTATAATTCTAATCCTATTTGCTTGCCAAGAAAAATCCGCCTCAAAACAAGCTCCCAATATTCTCCTTATCATGACCGATGACCAAGGTTATGGTGATTTAAGTTGGCATGATAACGATTCAATTGATACGCCTGTACTGGATCGTTTTGCGGCGGAGAGCATACAATTTGATCGCTTCTATGTCAGTCAAGTTTGCGCACCGACTAGAGCAAGTTTATTGACAGGACGCTATCATCCGCGCACGGGCGTGACGGGTGTGACGGGCAGAAGAGAAGTAATGCGCGCTTCGGAAACGACGCTGGCAGAAGTCCTAAAAAATGCAGGCTATCGAACAGGTATCTTTGGGAAATGGCACAATGGCGAACAATATCCCAACGACCCCAACGGACAAGGATTTGAGGAATTTTACGGCTTCTGCGCGGGACATTGGAACAATTATTTTGATACGCAACTGACTTACAATCAAGAAGTAGTGGAGATGGAAGGCTATATTATAGATGTATTAACGGATAGAGCAATCGACTTCATTCAACAAACGAAAGAGCAGCCTTTTTTCTGCTACCTTCCTTACAATACGCCACACAGCCCGATGCAAGTGGCAGATCGCTATTTTGACAAATACAAAGCTAAGGGTTTGAGCGATTTCAATGCAGCAGCTTATGGGATGTGCGAAAATATTGACGATAGTGTGGGGCGCATTTTGCAGTTGTTAGAAGAGCAAAATTTGGCAGAAAATACCATTGTTATTTTCACGACCGACAATGGTCCGAACGGGAATCGCTACAATGGCAATATGAAAGGACGAAAAGGACATTACGACGAAGGTGGCGTGCGTGTTCCCTTCTTTTTGCGCTATCCGAAAGCAAATTTCGAAGCAGAAAATCCAATTCCAGAACTGGCAGCACACATTGATGTCTTGCCGACCTTGCTTGACTTGTGTGATGTCAGCATACCTAATTCGCTTAATTTAGATGGCAAAAGTCTTGTGCCGCTGCTTGAAGGGCAAAACGAAAATTGGGAAGCGCGAAACATCTATTCCTTTCGTCACGGACAGCCCTTTAGGCCGAATCCAGGTGCAGTACGAAGTCCGCAATATCGTTGGGTATTAGAGCGAGACAGCAGCATTTCTTTGTACGACATGCAGCGCGATCCTTCGCAGAAAAGCAACATTGCTGCCGCTAAGCCAGCAGTAGTTCAAGAACTAGGATTGGCCTATCAGCAGATGTTTGAGAAAGTGACTAAGAATGGAGTGATTCCTCCTCCGATTCCCCTTGGTTACGAAGCCGCCCCAAAAGTTCGATTGCCTGCCATCGAGGCAGGCGTTTCTATACAAGATCAGCCTTTCAAAGAAGGTCATGCTTGGGCAAATGACTGGATTAATAATTGGAGCAAGCTAGAAGATCGCATCGTTTGGGAACTAGAAGTGGTAAAGGCGGGAACTTATCAAGTGCAACTCGAATATACCGTAGATGAATCCAATGTTGGTGCTATTGTGGCGGTTCGCAATCAAACCAATGAAATCACTGCTTCAATAACACAAAGCTTTGATCCTGAATACATTCCTAGTCCAGATCGCGTTTCAAGAAAAGAGGTCTATGAAAAAGAATGGGCGATATTGAATGTTGGCGAAGTCTATTTAGAAAAAGGAAAACAAAAATTGGAACTTGCCGCATTGGAGATTCCAGCGCAACAAGTAGCGGAATTAAAGGCTTTGTACTTAGTGAAAGTTCAATAATAACTTAAACCATTAAAATTGTTCTTTTGGCAGCTAAAAAAAACAAAAAAGTAAGTCCGTCCGCCTCAGGCGGATGCACTGATTTTTTGTATTTCTTAGCTACTCAAAATAACTGCTTTTTCTGGCTCAATTTATTAATGATCTTTCACTTACTAAGAAAAGACTAACTCAATCGAATCTCAATTTCTTGCCAACCTGAACCGCTCCAATTTATTTTCAGAGGCAATGCCAAAAAACCTGGACTGAAGTGGAAAATTCTCTGCTCCGTATTCAGGTTCTCGAAAGCTACATCACTGCGGATATTGATTCTTTTTTCGTCTTTTATCAACTCAATGTTTTGTCCATCCATAGCTTTAACTTTTACGGACTTATTTGCGAGTATGGGACAAGAAAAAACAGCGTTCATGCCTTCCTCCCATGACAATATTCGGTAGCGAATACGCATTTGATCTGCCAAAAATTCGTATTCCATTTCAAAGGCTGGACTCTCTTTTTGACGCTTTCCATATTCAGCGCACAATTGTC
This sequence comes from Bacteroidota bacterium, assembly GCA_039201015.1. Lineage (GTDB taxonomy): Bacteria > Bacteroidota > Bacteroidia > Chitinophagales > Saprospiraceae > JAAUTG01. The sequence goes on from JBCCRX010000375.1 coordinate 4,501, forward strand.
CTTTTACTTTAAATTTCAAAGCCGTATCCTTACGACTAATCTCCTCCATTTCTGCTTGAAAATCAAAGGCTTGCCGATAAATCTTTTCGTCTTGATAAGCGTAAAGTTGCGGTGTCAGTACGCCCAAATTCTCCAATACTCTAGCGGGGTGCATATTATCCCTTTCGTAGCGATGATAGACTTCCGTAGAACTACCCAAAAGCATCCCCCAATTTTTTAGATAAAGCACGGAAAGTACCCCACCGCTTGCCGTGGCATTGGCTTTGTAGAGCGCATCATTGAAGGTGAAAGTGGCTGTCCACGGCTCGTGTTGTAGTCGATACGCATTAATTTCTGGAACTTTTATCAAGCCTTTTTCTCTTTCTCTTGGCACTGTTCCTTTGGCTTCTATCTCGAGTGGCATTTCATAATCAATGGCAAAAGCCAAAGCTTTGGCGTGACAAAAAGTATGGTGCAAACTGACCGCTATGCCCGCTTCTTCGTAATCAGGGCCACCTGTGAGAAAGCCTTCGTATGTACACGCTTCTAGCAACTTCAAATTGAGCGCTGCCGCATTAGCAAAATCTTCATTTTTTTCAGCAAAATGGGCATAGAGTGGATAAGAACCGTCGCTTGTTCGACTACCCCAATACGTCCATTTGTCGCGGCGTGTTCCCCAACTGTTGTCCCAACCCCCGTCAGGTAAAAGAAACTTCAAATGTTGCTCGGCAGAACCATATACTTGTGCTTTGAGTTTTTCATTTTTACTTTCAAGGGCATAAAATAAGAGATTAGGAAGGCTTTCTTCTACATTATAGCCCAAGTCTATATGATAGCAATTGCGTGGACTTTTTTGAAGCCAAGGATTGCCTTCTCCTACAATCAATTCGTTAGGAGAAGAAAAAAATTCGTACGCCAATTCTGCTTCGTAAGCCGCTCTTTTTATCCATTTTTCTTCTTCCAATAAAGTACCCGCTAAATGCAATGCCAAAATTGCAGACATCGGATAGTTTATATTGGAACGTTTCAACTCAAATGTGAGGTGTTCTTCTATCCATTCTGTCGCGGCAGGCATCGGTTTCAGCCACTCAGCGCGCTCTTTATCAGAGAGCAAATCACCGTGAAATTTAACCGCCATGCCCAAAGCAATCATTCCGAAAACCGTTGTGCCCAACCACTCATTGGTGTAGGGTTCATTCATATAAGCACCATTGTAAATCAAAACATTTTTCGACCACTTTTGCAAGCCTCGCGCACTTCTCAAATAGCGTTCTTCGCCTGTCCGTCGGTATAAGCACATCATCGGATAAAGGGCTTCCCAAACGCGCCCTCTAATCCTGGCATCGGCAGGACTTAAGATACCGCCATAAGCTGAGGGATGCGGCACCTCCCAAATTTGCAGTTCCAGCATTCGATCGCACCACGTTTTCAGTAAATTGAATACTTTGGAATCCTTATTAGAAAGATAGGGCATTTTTTCAGCAGATAGACTTGTCCCTGCTAATAATACGCTATTGGAATAGAGAAAATCTCGACGATTCATATCTTCGTTTCTTAATGAAAAGTATTTTGGTATTGGTGGTTATCGAAACTCGCTTCATGTTCTTGAGTACCCCCTAGCTAGGGTTTTCTTATAAAATTCAATGCGTCATTTTGTAGCGGCTAAACTGCAAAGTAGGATGTTTTTTGAAACACTTGAGGACATTTAAGAACACATAAGATTTAGTTTTTTTGCAAAAAACGGTACATACCTATTTCTTTTTGAGTTTTACTTGCTTTTATGAGAAAACCTTTAGAACTAGCAGAGTGGATTGGTAAGTTACTATTTTATCATTACCTTAGTATAAGTACTTGGACACATCTATTCTTGATTTATAACAGGACTATTTTCCGCCTCATTTCACTTTGAAAAGCCTTAGAGAACGTAGGCTATCTGCGGTTTTCAGAGCCAAATTATACGAAAAATATCCTCTGTTCTAATTTCAATAATAATTATGTCCAAGTACTTA